>CANRAT010000023.1 GCA_947628685.1 uncultured Bacilli bacterium | reverse complement strand
AAAATGATTAATCAACTTGAACTCGCTAAAAATCAAGCAGAAAAGGCAAATAGAGCAAAAACAGACTTTTTAAGCAGTATGTCTCATGAGATAAGAACGCCTCTAAATGCTATAGTAGGACTTTCAGAAGTTATTAAAACAAGTAATGATTTAGATGAAATTCATGAAGATGCAACTGATGTTGTTATGGCATCTCAAAACTTACTTGAAATAGTAAATGGAATACTAGATATTAGTAAAATAGAAGCAGATAAAATGGAAGTAGTTGAAACAGATTATAATTTAAAAGAAGTATTAGAAGAGTTAAAAAAGTTAACTATAGTTAGAATAGGTGAAAAAGAATTAGAATTAAGATGTAATTTTGCTTTAGATTTACCTGAAAATTTATATGGAGATAAAGGTAAGATCAAACAAATCGCAACTAATTTATTAACTAATGCAGTTAAATATACAGAAAAAGGTTATATAGACTTTAATGTTAGTTCAATTAATACAAATGATGAGTGTAAATTAAAGATAACTGTTGCTGATACAGGAAGAGGAATAAAAAAAGAACAGATGGATAAACTATTCACTAAATTTAATAGACTTGAAGAAGATATGAATACTACAATAGAAGGAACAGGACTTGGTCTTGCTATTACTAAATCACTTGTAGAATTAATGGGTGGTAATATAGTTGTACATTCTACTTATGGCGAGGGAAGTAAATTTACTGTATTTATAAGTCAAAAAATATCTAAAGAACAAAATATTCAAAAATCCTTAGAAGATACTAAAATAACATTTGATAATAAAAATGTATTAGTAGTAGATGATAATAATTTAAATATTAAAGTAGCAAGCAAAATGTTAAAAGAATTTAACTTAAATATAGATAGTGCTTTTAGTGGAGAAGAATGTATTGAAAAAGTAAAAGAAAATAATTATGATTTAATTTTAATGGATATAATGATGCCAAAAATGAGTGGAGTAGAGGCTTTAAAAAGATTAAAAGAACTACCCAACTTTAATACTCCTGTAGTAGCGCTTACTGCTGATGCTATACAAGGTAAATCAAATAAATATATAGAAGTAGGATTTAATGATTATATCTCTAAACCAATAGAAAAAGAATCACTTAAAAAAGTATTAAATAAATGTCTAAATAGTAATTATGAAACTACTAATGATGAAGCTATTCATAAAGTTATACAAATTAGCGATAATGATATAGAAAAATTAAATAAAAAATTAAATGAAATGAATGAAGAAAATAAAAATACTGATTGTAAAGGGAATATTGACTATTTAAAAGAAAATGATATTGATGTTGATGCATCTATAGAAATTCTTGGAGATATTGATATGTATAATGAAACTCTAAAAACATTTAAAGAAGAATCTAAAGAAAGAATGCCAAGACTTGAAAAAAATAAAAAAGAAAAAAATATGAATGAGTATAGTATAGATGCACATGCATTAAAAAGTGATAGTAAATATTTAGGTTTTAAAAAATTAGCAGAAATATCTTTAAAGCACGAGATGAAATCAAAAGAAACTGATGTAGATTATATAATGGAACACTATGAAGAGTTATTAAATGAATATAATAGAATTGCTAATATAATCGATAAATATTTAGGATAGATAAACTAGAGAATTACTCTAGTTTTTATATGAAAAAATATTTCTAATTGTTATTAAGCAATATAAACGAATATATCTATTGACAATATCAATTATTTAGTGTAGAATGGTGGGTAAGATAATTATAATACGCCGTAGGCTATTAATTGGGAGGTTATATGGAAGAAGAGTTAAAACACTTATCATATACACTAAATAAGTATGATGAAGTAATTGATGACTCAAAATTAAAATTAAGCAACTTAAAAAATTTATACAAAAATAATTATGAAGCAATGTTAGAAGAAAAATTTAAACTAGAAAGTGAAATCAATTCAATTGAAAAAGCAAAAAACTCACCATATTTTGCTAGAATAGATTTTGAAAGTAAGACAAATAAAGATGTATGTTATATAGGAAAACTTGGAGTAAGTGATTATGATAATAATATAATAACAGTAGACTGGAGGGCTCCTATATCAAGTCTATATTATGATTCTAATGTTGGAGATGCTTATTATAACTCTCCAGATGGAATAATATCTGGTAAATTGCTTTTAAAAAGACAGTACACTATAGAAAACAGTAAACTTATAAATTACAATGATGTAGATACAGTATCAAATGATGAATTATTAAAACCATACTTAAGTGTAAGTGCGGATACAAGACTTAAAAATATAGTATCTACTATACAAAGTGAACAAAATAAAATAATAAGAGAATCTATAACTAAAAACTTAATAGTACAGGGTGTTGCTGGAAGTGGTAAAACTACAGTCGCACTTCACAGAATTGCATATCTAGTTTACAATTATAGAGATTTGTATAAACCTAGTGATTATATGGTAATAGGTCCTAATAAATTTTTTGTAAGTTATATATCAGGAATATTACCTGATTTAAATGTAAATGGCGTTAGCGAATATACTACTTTAGAACTCACATTAAACTATATAGAAGAATCTTTTAAAGTAAATAATTCACTAGATATATTAAAAGTTAAAGATGACATATCTAGTTTTAAAACTTCTATGAATATGAAAAAAGAAATAGATTCTTATTTTAAAACACTTGAAATACTACCTAATACTGATTTTAATATTAGAGGTGTTAAAATACTAAGTAACAGTTTAATAAAAAGTATTTATGATGAGATAAATAAAAATATATATAAGAGTGTTAAAAGTAGAATAGATAGATTAATATTACTTATAAATAAGTATATAAATGAAAATAATGATATGATACTATCAAAATTAATTAAAGATAAAATAGACAAAAAGATAATAGATGACTATAAAAACAATATAAATATTTATTTAAAAAAATATTTTACTGTATTAAATATAAAAGTTAAAGATATTTATATGAATATATTAAAAAATAACAATATAGATACTAAAAATATAAATATAAATGAAATCGATATAGAAGATATATATCCACTCATGTATATTAAATATAAAATGGTTGGAAGTAATTTTGATAACTATAAGCATATTGTAATAGATGAAGCACAAGATTATGGAGAATTTAATTTTTATGTGTTAAAGAAATTATTTAAAAATGCAACATTTAGTATATATGGAGATTTAGCCCAAAGTTTATATTCATATAGAAGTATAAATTCTTGGGAGAGTCTATTAGATATATTTGATAATGCATCTATACTTAAACTTAATAAAAGTTATAGAACTACAATAGAAATTATGAATGAAGCAAATAAAATTAATGAAAAACTTAATCTTGATTTAGCAACTCCAGTAATTAGACATGGTGATAATGTAGAATATACATCAAAAAATCTATTAGATATAATAAATGAATTAAAAGAAAAGTATAAAACAATTGCTATTATAACTAAAGATGCAAATGAATCTGTTAAATTATATAATGATTTAAGTAATAAAATAGATATAAACTTAATAGATAAAGATAATATTAATTTTGATAGCAATATAAATATACTTCCAAGTTATTTATCTAAAGGACTTGAATTTGATGCAGTAATAATAGTAAATAAAAATAACTTTAAAGATAATATATTAGATTTAAAACTTTTATATGTTTCTATGACAAGAGCATTACATAAACTTGTTATAATTAAATAGTACAATAATTGCTTTTTTTCATGTTTGATGATATAATTAATAAGCACTAAATCTAAAGAAAGGAGGAACTATGAGTAAAATTAGAATATTTGCTTTAGGTGGTCAAAACGAAGTAGGAAAGAATATGTATGTAGTTGAAGTAGATAAAAATATATATGTATTTGAAGCAGGTTTAAAACATGCAGACGATAAATTACTTGGAGTAGATTATATAATACCAAATTATGACTACTTAAAAGAAAATAAAGATAGAATTAAAGGTTTATTTATTACACATGGGCACGATGAACAAATGGGTGCGATATCTGATATGTTAGTAGATTTACCTGATTTAAAAATATATGGAGGTAAATTTACTCTTGAAATAATCAAGCAAGATTTAGAAGAAAGTGGTATTAAAAACGCTAATTTAATAGAGATTAAAGCAGGTAAGAAAATAGATTTTAAAACTGAAAGCGTATTTCCAATACAAATATCCCATTCAATACCAGATAGTTACTTATATGTATTAAATACATCTGATGGATCTATTGTATATAGTGGCAATTACTTATTTGATCCATCAATGATGGGACCTTATTCAACTGATATAGGTAAACTAGCGTATATTGGTAAACAAAATGTACTTTGCCTTATGAATGAGTCACTTTATGCAGATAAAAAAGGCTTTACAAGTCCAAATCATAGATCGAGTGCTCTTGTAAGAGAGGTAATAGCAAATAATGAAGGAAGATTATTCTTTAACATATTTGAAAATCAAATATATAGAATACAAGAAGTATTTGATGAAATATCTAAAACAAATAGAAATGTAGTAATAATGGGTAAAGCACTAGAAAGTATAATATTTAAAGGTATTGAATTAAAATATATAAATTTTGATAGAGAAAGAATATTGCCAATTAATCACGTAACAGATGAAGGTATAATAGTAATAATATCTAATGAAAGAGAAAAACCATATTCAAGTTTAAAAAGAATACTTAGAAATTCAGATAAATTTGTTACTTTAAAAGATACTGATACTATAGCAATGTTATCGCCTTTATATGCAGGAAGTGAAATTACTGCAAATAGAGTATTTAATAAAATATCAAAAGTAGGGTCAAAACTAATAATACTATCTAAGAAATTATTATCTCCTCATGCATCTTCAGAAGATATAATGCTTATGATTAATTTAATGAAACCAAAGTATTATTTTCCAATAATAGGTGAATATAAAGATCAAGTAGAAAATGCCTTAGTAGCAAAAATGTTAAATATACCTCTAGATAATATAATATTGAACTTAAATGGTGAGGTCGCAACATTTATAGATGGAACTCTTGTTGATACTATGGATAAAGTACCTGTTGAAGATATATTAATAGATGGTAAAACTGCAGGTGATATAGGAGATTTAGTATTAAAAGATAGAGAAATGCTATCAGATAGTGGTATAGTTATAGTAAACGCTAATATAGATAAAAAAACTAGAACTATTGTAAATGGACCAAATATATTAAGTAAAGGTTTTATATATGTTAAAGATAATATAGATATAATAAAAGAAGCAGAAAATATAGTTCAAGATATATTAAAAGAAAATATAAAAGAAAATTATATAGATTATAATAAATTAAAACTTGATATAAGAGATAAATTAGGTAAGTATTTCTATAAAGAAACTGAAAGTAAACCTATGATAGTAATAGTTGTACAAGAAGTATAGAAAATCAATTACAAATAAAGTATTTTAATGAAAAGTAAAAAATGTTTTTACTTTTTTTATATTTTATAGTATAATTATTATAGATTGTAGGAGATGATACGATGAAGCATATTTATACAAGTCTTGATATAGGTTCTGATACAATAAAAATAGTTGTTTCAGAATTATATCAAAATAAGTTGAATTTACTGGCTGCATCTTCATATAAGTCTAAAGGAATAAAAAAAGGATTAATAACTGATTTTGAACTTGCTAAAGAAAGTGTTAAAAATGCAATTCAAGAAATAGAGGGAATGCTTGGTATAAGTATTAAAAAAGTAATTACTAGCGTTCCATCATTTAATGCAGAATATAATGTAATAAAGGGAAGTGTTAAAATAACTAATCCTGAAGGAATTATTACTAGTGATGATATTATAAGAGTTTTAGAAGCCTCTTCAAAATCAAATCCATATAATTCAAGAGAGATGGTAACAATACTTCCAATAGATTATACAGTAGATGATAAAACATTAATTAAAAATCCAAAAGGAATGAAATGTTCAATACTTGGATGTCGTGCGGTTTTAGTTACTACTCCAAAAAAGAATGTATATTCTGTTGTAAGTTTACTTGAAAGTATTGGTATAGAGGTTGTTGATATATCACTTAACAATATTGGAGACCTATATTCATTCAATAATAAATTATTTGAAGAAAAAGTTGGGGCTATTATTAATATTGGTAGTGATATTACAAATGTATCTTTATATAATAGAAGTATTTTAGTAAAAAGTAGTGTAATTAATATGGGTGGTAAAAACGTAGACAGTGACATATCTTATATGTATAAGGTTGATATGAATACTGCAAATAAACTCAAAATTAAATTTGCTTTAGCACACAAGAAAAATGCAAGTGTTAATGATATAGTTGAAGTTAAAAATGTTCAAGATACAAATGTTAAAATTAATCAATTTGAATTATCAGAAATAGTAATGTCAAGATTACAAGAAATATTAAACGAAGCAAAAAAAGAGATAAATCTCTTGACAAGTCGTAAAATAGATTATATTATAATTACAGGTGGTACTAGTAATATGCTAGGATTTGAATATGTTGTTAGAGATGTATTTGGAGATGGCGCTAACATAGGTAATGTTAAGATGCTTGGAATACGTGATAATATATATTCTTCTTGCATAGGAAATATAGTATACTTTATAAGTAAGTTAAAATTAAAAAATAAAGATTATAGTATGGTTAATGATAGCGAAGCCTATCAGATGACAACTATAGGTTCTAGAAAATCAGGTACATCGAATTCAATGCTAGAGAGAATATTTGGATATTTCTTTAGCGAATAGAGGAGGAAATTATGTTTGGATTAGAAATGGATCAAGTAGCTAAAATAAAGGTTATTGGAGTTGGTGGAGGCGGAAATAACGCTGTAAATCGAATGATAGAATCAGGAGTTAAAGGTGTTGAGTTTATAGTTGCTAATACAGATTTACAAGTATTAAATGTATCTAAAGCCCCAACTAAAATACAAATAGGTGAAACATTAACAGGTGGTAGAGGTGCAGGCGCTAAACCAGAAATAGGAAGAGAAGCAGCATTAGAGAGTAAAAAAGAAATAGAAGAAGCCTTAGCAGGTGCTGATATGGTATTTGTAACTTGTGGTATGGGTGGTGGAACAGGAACAGGTGCTGCTCCAGTTATCGCTAACATCGCACAAGAACTTGGCGCACTTACAGTTGGTATAGTAACTAAACCTTTCTCATTTGAAGGTAAAAAAAGAATGGAACAAGCAATACAAGGTTTAGATGAATTAAAGAAAAATGTAGATACTTTAATAGTTATACCAAATGATAAATTAAGAGAGATAATAGATAAATCAACACCACTTTTAGAATCATTTAAAGAAGTAGATAATGTATTAAGAAGAGGAGTTCAATCTATATCTGATTTAATTGCTGTTGCAGGACTTATCAATCTAGACTTTGCTGATGTTAAAACAGTTATGGAAAAACGTGGAACTGCACTTATTGGAATTGGAATTGGTGTAGGAGAAAATAGGGCTACTGAGGCTGCAGAACAAGCAATATCTAGTCCACTTCTTGAAACTAGTATTGATGGTGCAACAGATGCAATTATAAATGTTACAGGTGGTAATAATCTTACATTATTTGAAGTTGAAGAAGCAGCAGAAATAATTAGGAAAAGCGCTAAAACAGATATGAATACTATATTTGGTGCTGTAATTAATGAAAATTTAAATGATGAAATTATAGTTACAGTAATTGCTACTGGATTTGATGATGATAAAAAAGCATCTGAGGTACAAAGTGCAAAAACTGATAGTACACAAGAGTCTAGTTCAAATTTTAACTTTAGAAGTACTTCATCAACTGATGATACAGATGATGGTGATGATATTATACCTTCATTCTTAAGAAGAAGAGGTTTTTAAAAAGAAATTGAAAAAATTTCTTTTTTTTTAGTCTTGACATGTAGGGGGGGGGGCGTGGTAGAATAGAAGTATGAGGATAGGGATATGTATGAAAAAGGCATTTACACTAGTAGAACTACTTGGAGTAATAATAATTATATCTTTACTTGCACTTCTTACAAGTATAGCAGTAACAAAACTAGTTAAAGATTCAAAACAACAATTATCGAATGTACAAATAAATTTAATAAAATCATCAGCAGAAATGTGGGGAGCAGATAATTTAGATAGATTACCAGATATAGATGAATGTGCATATTTAAGTGTATCAGACTTAAAAAAAGAAGGATTACTTGATGATAGTAATTTAGATGATGATATAAAAGTAAAAATAACAAATAATAAAGCGACAGAAAATGGAGTAATAAAGTATGAAGTAAATCCAACTGACACATTAAGATGTGATTATGCACTTGCATATAGAGATGATAGTGGAGCAAATATACCAAAAATAAGAGAAGGATTAGTACCTGTTATTTATGATGAGGAAAAATCATCATGGGTAATAGCAGATGAAAATAAAGAGTGGTATGACTATAACAATCAGTGGTGGGCCAATGCAGTAATATTAAGAGAATCATCAAGAGATAAAAAAGTAGGAGATATAGTAACAGTTCCAGAATCAAATAGTGAAAAAGACTCAAAAGATGTACTAGCAATGTTTGTATGGATACCAAGATATGAATATACAATAAAGAGTGAGTATGGAAGAAAATTAAGTGAAAATGATTTAGAGCCAACACAAAAGTTACCAGGAGCAATAGATATAAAATTTGTAAGTGAAAGAGAAGCAAAGAAATATGGAGAAGCTAAATATACAGGAAATACACCAAGAGAGTGGTACACACATCCTGCATTCACATTTGGAGATGATGAGTTAACAGGAATATGGGTAGGAAAGTTTGAACCAAGTCATATAACACTTGGGAAATCAACTAATGATTTAAATTGTATAGATGAAAATTGTGATAGTGCAGATGGGTTAAGAATACTGCCGAATGTGAGTTCACTAAAAAATAATAATGTATCAAATTTTTTCTTTGTAACGAGGTCAATGTCAAGAGATAATAACATTTTTGGGATAAATAAGAGCTTTATAGATACTCATATGATGAAGAATAGTGAATGGGGAGCAGTAGCATATTTATCTCAAAGTAAATATGGAAAATATGGTAAAGACAAAAGTGAAGTACATATAAATAATTGTCAAAGTCGTATAACAGGAATAGGAGCAAACAATGTAAGTGACAGTACATCAGATACATGTACTGGTTTAAATAACAAATATGATGGAATTTATGGAATTAAAGCATCAACAACAGGGAACATATATGGAATATATGATATAAGCGGAGGGGCGCAAGAATATGTAATGGGAAACTATAATGATGAAATAGGTTCATCAAGCTTTCAATCAGGATTTTTTGATGCAGAGGAAAATACAAGATATTATGATAAATATACTGGATCAAGTTTAGTAACAGCATGTGATGGCGAAGTATGTAAAGGACACGCATTATCAGAAACTTCAAATTGGTATGGGGATTCTTCGCTTTCCATTTCTTCAACTTCACCTTGGTTTCTTCGTGGAGGCTTATTTAGCAATGGTATGAATTCAGGAGTTTTTAATTCTTTGGGTTATTATGGTCGTCCTAGCGACAATCATTCATTTCGCGTCGTGTTTTCTCCAATTAACTAAATATAAAAGAGACTTAAAGTCTCTTTTTACATAAAGAATGTTGGTCCATTATCTGTTATATAATTATTATTATCAATTACACCATTAGAAGTATTACTATCTATATTTACATTATTATTGATATTATTATTACTTATATTAGTTTTTTTATCATTTTTAGGTTTTTCAACTCTCTTAAATTCATTCATAACTTTAAACATAGTTTTAGCGTTACCAATCATTGGTTTAACTTGTTTTACAAGTGGTATTGCTTGATTTGCAAAATTAAGTGCTCTTTGTGTTCCATTTAATATACCACTAAGTGTTATACCTGAACCACCAAATAGTCTTGAAAATAAACCAACTCTTGGTGCTTGAGTGGCAATAGGAACTGTATAAAAATAAGGATTATAATAATTCATGATTTCCTCCTAATTATATTCATCTAAAATATTATATGAATTTTTAAAAAAAGGTTTTACATTTTTGAAAAATATGCTATAATTTTTATAGTAAGAATAAAGGGAACGGTAGGTGTATTTAATTGAAAAAAGAAAAACAAACAAAGAAAAAAAATAAAAATACAACTAATGTAATTAATAACATTGCTTTTTCTTTTGTTTCTGCTTTTATGAAATTATGTATATGTATATATAGATTTTTTAAATATGTTTGGTATGGTTTATTATGGCCGTTTATGTTTATCGCTTTATCTATAAGTAAACTTATTAGTAAATCAAATGAAGTAGATGTTGATAAATTAAGAAAAAAAAGTCAACGTATATATGAAAAAGATAAGAAGAAAGAATCAAGACACAAGAAAAAAGAAGTACCTAAAATAGATACTTCAAGTTATAGAAATGAAAACATTCAATTAGAAAAAAGAAATTTAGGTTATTATATAAATGCAGGTTTAATGGGAATTATATCAATTCCAAAAGCAATAAAGAAAAAGTTTGATAATATTGCTTTAGTTAAACAAGCAAGAAATAAAAAAGCATTTGATACTAAAACAATGTTAGTAGACTTCTCACAAGATGATGAAAATGATGAAAATAAAGGAAAAAGAATTACTTGGGAGTATGTAGCAATAAATCAATCTGGTAAAAAGATTAAAGGATATTTTGAAGCATATTCAAGATTAGATGTTCAATCTTTCTTACTTGGTGAAGGTCTTGTTGTATATAGTATTAGAACAAGTAAATTAATTCAAACTTTACACGGTAATATAGGCGCAAATAAAATTAAAGTTAAAAATAAAGATTTAATATTTTTACTAACACAGTTATCTACTTATATTAAATCAGGTATACCACTTGTTGATGCACTTAATATATTAATTAGACAAGTTCAAAAAAGGTCATATAAAAGTATACTTAGAGATGTTACATACGATTTAACAGTTGGGGAAAGTTTTAGTTCTGCATTAGAAAAAAGAGGTGCGGCATTTCCAAAATTATTAATAAACATGGTTAAGGCATCAGAACTTACAGGTGAATTACCTGAAGCACTAGATGATATGGTAAATTACTATACTGAATCAGAAGAAGCGAGAAAAGAAATGATTAGTGCGTTAACTTATCCAACAATAGTATTTGTATTTACTTTAGCAGTTGTTACATTTGTAATGATGTACGTAGTTCCAAAATTTGTAGATATATATAATAGTATGGATGCATCACAAATACCAAAATTTACATTAATGGTAATTGCAGCAAGTCATTTTATGGAAAAAAATATAATTTGGATAATTATTGGATTAATTATTGCTATTTTAATACTTATATATCTATATAAAAATGTTAAGGTTATTAGAACAATGTTTCAATGGATTTTTATGCATATACCTGTATTAAAAGATGTAATTATTTATAATGAAGTTACAATGTTCTCTAAAACGTTTGCAACATTACTTGCTCATAACGTTTACATTACGGATAGTATGGATATTTTGAATAGAGTAACAAATAATGAAATATATAAAATGATGATATTAGATACAGTAGCAAACCTTGCAAGAGGTGATAAAATTTCTGCAGCATTTAAAGATCAATGGGCGTTCCCTGTACCAGCATATGAGATGATAGTAACAGGAGAAAAAACAGGTCAATTAGCGGAAATGATGGCAAGAGTTTCTACTTATTATCAAAGTTTACATAAAAATACGGTATCAAGAATTAAATCACTAGTAGAACCAATTTTGATAATTTTCTTAACATTTTCAGTTGGGGCTATATTACTAGCAGTTGTTGTACCAATGTTTAGTATGTATCAACAAGTAGCAAGCATGGGGGGATAGGATGTATTTAAGCATTATATTATTGTTCTTTATAGTAGGAACAATATTTGGTTCATTTTACAATGTGGTAGGATATAGAGTACCTAAGGGGGAGTCACTTATATATCCTCCTTCTCATTGTCCAAAATGCAATCATAAACTTACACCTTTAGAGTTAATACCAATTTTTTCTTTTTTATTTTTAGGTGGAAAATGTAAATCGTGTAAAGATAAAATTTCATTGTTTTATCCTATATTTGAATTTGCAAGTGGTGTATTGTTCGCGCTTTCATATGTAGTTTTTGGTTTTTCTTTAGATTGTTTACTTTCTATAGTATTTATATCAATGCTATTAATAATAATTATAAGTGATTATCAAACAATGACAATTCCTGATAGCGTATTAATTATATTTTCACTAATGATAATAGTAATAAAATTTTTTATAGTAGGAGTAAATGGAGTAGGGGTTTCATTACTTAATTCTCTTATAGCATTTGTATTTATGTTTTTACTTAAATTATTTGGAGACTTTTTATTTAAAAGAGAATCTATGGGTGGAGGAGATATAAAACTTATGGCTGTATTTGGCCTAATGTTTGGATATAAAATGGCTATAGTGTCTGTATTTATTTCAGCTGTAATAGGATTACCAATATCACTATTATTGCTTAAAAATAATCCATCTCATGAAATCCCATTTGGACCTTTTTTGGCAATAGCAGCAATTTTAATTGTATTATTAAAATTAGACTTTAATAGTATAATAAATTTATTAACAATATGAAAATATTGTTTTTTTTTGTATAAAAAAATAAGCCTTAAAGCTTATTTAAAAATATTTTTCTTTGAACTAAATAGTGAAGATTTAGTACTTGGTTTAAAAGGTTTCTCTTTAGGTTCAACTTTTGGTTCAATTTTTTCTTCGACTTTTGGTTCTTCTATAACATCTTGTTTTTCTTCTTCTGGAACAACTTCATCATTAAATAATTCATCAACTATTTTATCTTCAATAACGGTCTTATTAATTTCATCCTTTGAATCATCTAAGTCCATATTTTTCGCACTTTCTTTAGTTAATTCATTGACTTCTATAGCATTTTCAAGTCCTGTAGAATGAACAACTTCATCATCGTCTAATTCAATAATCTTTAATAATTCTTCAAGAGTTGTAAGTCCTTCTAAAACTTTATTAATACCATCTTGTAATAGAGAAATAACATCACTATTATATACTAAATGTCTTAATTTATCCTTTTTAACATTAGAACTTATTGCATCTTTTATTTCCTGATTGATTAATAAAACTTCATGAATTGCAATTCTTCCATTATAACCATTTTTACATTCATCACAACCAACTGCAGTATATATTTCATTTACAGTTTTACCTGTAACTTTCTTTATTATATCTTTTTCATATTCGTTAGTAGGTCTTAATTTTCTACAATGTGGACATAATTTTCTCGCAAGTTTTTGAGATATAATTCCTGCAAGTGCGCTTGCAAGTAAGTATCTTTCAACATCCATATCTAGTAAACGTTCAATTGTAGTAAGTGAATCGTTTGTATGTATAGTTGACAATACTAAATGTCCTGTAATAGATGCTCTAACAGCGATCTTAGCAGTTTCAGTATCACGAATTTCTCCAATCATTATAATGTTAGGGTCTTGACGTAATATAGATCTAAGTACAGTAGCAAAGTCAAGTCCAATTTCACTATTTGTCTGTATTTGATTAACACCATCAATATCCATTTCAATTGGGTCCTCAACAGAAATTATATTAGTATTTTCTTTATTTAATCTTTGAAGTATAGAATAAACAGTAGTAGATTTACCTGTACCAGTCGCACCCGTAACTAAAATTATTCCATTTGGAATTGAAATCATTTTTAAAACTTTTTTATAGTTTTCTTGATTAAATCCTAAACTTTCCAAACCTGCTAAACTTAAAGAATAGTCCAAAATACGAATAACAATTTTTTCACCCTTATTTGTTGGAATAGCAGAAACACGCAAGTCTAAATCGATGTCTTCAAGAGTTGCTTTAATCGCACCATCTTGTGGAAGTCTTGATTCAGTAATATTCATTCCAGATATAATTTTTATACGTGTAATTAAGTTTTTTGCAATTGTATTAGGAATTTCAGTATAATCTATTAATTCACCATCAATTCTTATACGAGCTTTTAAAAATTCATCATGAGGGTCAAAATGTATATCTGATGCACCTCTTTTTGAAGCATCTACTAATATATCGTTAACTAACTCAACAACTGGAGTCTTTTCAAAATCAAAAGTCTTTAACACAATATCACCCTTTTTACTTTCTAAGGACTAGATTTTATCCTAAAAATATTATATAATATTATTAAGATAAATTCAAGATAGATTGGAGATATTTATGAAAAAAAATGAGAATGGTTTTATGCTTCTAGAAACACTTGTAGTTACAGTATTTGTTGCTGGCGTATTAATCTTTTTATACATTCAATTCTCAAATTTAAGTAAAAGATATAACGATTCATATAAGTATAATACCGCTGAAGATTTATATGCTCTTGAAGATATTAAAGACTATATATTGTATGAAAATATAAGTGATACTGTAGTAAGCAATGTTAATTCACAAAAATATTTAGATATATCAAACTGTAGTATATTTAAAACTCAGGATGTATGTATAAGTTTACTTGACAATTTAGATGTTGATAAAATATTTATAACTACTAATCTAATACAAGGTGATAGTATAACAGAGTATGATGGTGATTTTTTAGAGTTTATTGGAAAAATAAAGAGTGAAGGAGGAGAATCTTATAGACTAGTTGCTTCATTTAAAAAAGGTACATATGCGACTATAAGATTTAGTTTATAATATGAATAATAAGGGTTTTACTTTAGTTGAATTAATAACCACATTTGCGATTACTTCAGTTATAATTATTATACTTATGAATGTTATAGTAATAATTAAGGATATACTTTCAAATACCGAAATAAAAACTGAATTATACATTAATCAGTGGAATTTAAGTAATGCGATAAATTCTAGAATAAGAAATAATGAGAATCACTTAATAGAATATGATACTTGCGAAGATGCTAGTTTCTGTTATATGTTTACATTTGAAGATTATACAACTTCAAAATTAATGATAGAAGATAGAGTTATAACATTTGATAAATATGTATATAAATTAGATAAAAATACAAAAGTAATAGATCCAACTTTGGAAACAATAGCGGATACAAGTACCTCAAATACTCATTTAGATTTAATAGTTTTAAAAATACCTATTAAAAGTAGTATATATCCTGATTTAGATTTTGGAATTACATCAATTTACTTAAAGAAAAGTAGTATTGCATAAGTTATTGTACTAGATAAAATACCATGTATAATTCTAGATAAAAGGTAAGGTTTATACCTTATTTTTTTATTATCTAAAATTGTAAATACCTGTGCGTGTATGCATAATCCACCAAAAGATATAAGAAAACTTGCTATAATGGCTTTTAAATTAATACTTAAATTTGATAAAGATAAGTATTTCAATCCTTGAGTTATTTCAATTAATCCAAATAAATACTTATTCTCATTAATATTTAAAATATTATCAATAAGTCCTGTTATAATAATACAAGTTGTAATAATACCAAGTATTAAAAGTAGGGTATCTATCGTACTATTAATTGATTTTTTTAATATATTTATAAAATTTTTATTAGTGTTTTTGATATTTATCTTTTTATTTATATTAACTTTTTTATTACTACTAAAAATACCTATAATGAAACTTGATAGATAATGAGATATTAAAATAATTAGTCCAAGCCTTTTATCTTTTAAAAATGTATAACCTATGGTACCTAATATAAATATAGGATTAGTAAAATGGCAAAAATTTAAACATTTTCTAGCATCTACAATATCTATTAAGTCATTATCTAAAAGGTCTTTAATATATTTACTATTACTTGGAGTACCACTTAAAATACTCATCACAAAAGCAAAAGAAGAGTTTTTATTTACTTTAAATACCTTTTCCATTAAAGGCCCTAAAATATTACTTAATTCATTTACAAAATCATAGTTTATTAATATATTTGATAAAATCATAAATGGTATTAATGATGGAAATAAATTATTTATACATAGCGAAAATGAAAAACGTATATTTTCCATTATGTCATATGCATTTACTAACATTAAAGATATTAATACTAAAAATAAAGAAATATATATTATTTTTTTCATTATTACAATATATTCATCTGTTTGACATTAATACGAAAAGACTGTATAATATAAGTGTTCAGGAGGTTATTATGGAAAAAAAGAGAATAGTTATTGTACTAGTATTTGTATTAATATTTTTACTATTTATAATTTTTTCATTTTTATATAATAAAGGTAAATTTTCTGTTTCGTTTGAAACAGGAACAAGTGAAGTATTTTTAACTAAATATGTTAAAAAGAATGATAAAGTAAGCGCACCTTCTAATCCTGTAAAAGACGGATATATATTTAAAGAATGGCAACTTAATGGTGAGAAATACGATTTTAATTCTGAAGTTAAATCCGATACAATTCTTACTGCTAAATGGATTAAGGAAGAATATGTAACAATTAGTTTTGATACTTTATCTTCTAATAAAATAGAACAAATTAAAGTATTAAAAGGGGATATTGTTGATAATCTACCTATAGCAATTAAAGAAAATTATGAATTTATTGGGTGGTTTATAGGGGATAATAAATATGAAAATACTGAAATATATGACGATACAATTCTTACTGCTAAATATAAAAATAGTGATATAGATATGACATATAAAATAGGTGATAAGGTACTTATAATAGGTAAGTACTCTAATTCATCAAATATTACAAATAAAACTTATATAGGAAATAAAAAAGCAATAGGATGGGAAAGAGTAATATTAGATATAAATGAAGAAAATGAGTACCCATATGTAGTTGGAAATAAGACAGGTATTACAGGATTCTTTAAAGCAAGTTCAATAAAAGTTATAAAATAAAAGAAGAGTTTTTCTTCTTTTTATTGTATTAAAATTAGTATTTAACCATTATATCATACAATAATAAATTATTATTGATAAAACACATGCAACTAAAAATAAAAGTATATATTTTAATGCGCCTTTCATAGTTCCTCCTATATTAATCTAATTTCATCTTCTGTATAAAATGGTTTATTTTTATCAATTCTATCATAGAATAGTATGCCTTCTAAATGATCTATCTCATGTTGAAATGCAATAGATAATTCCTCTCTTGCTCTATATTTTATTTTATTACCATCAGGATCGAATCCTTCAACAGTAACTCTTGCATATCTTTTGATATGACCTTCAACGTCTCTATTAACACTAAGACAACCTTCTCCAGCTTCTGCAGCAATCATTTCATCTGAATAACTAGTTATTTTAGGATTTACAACTACATAATTATTAAATTTACCATCTTCATATTCATGTACAATAACTATTATTCTTTCATTTATACCTAGTTGTGGGAATGCAAGTCCCATGCCAGGTCTAAGGTCATACTTAGTTGCATATTCTTCAATTTGACTATATGTTAACTCTTTTATAATATTTTCTATAGTATTTTTATATTCTTTTGATAAAGGTAACTTAGCATCTACGCTTTTTTTCCTTAAGTGTGGATCTTTTTCATCTAATATATCTAATTTTTTAAACATAATCTCACTTCCACACGTATTATATCAAAACTTGCGCTAAAACTCAATAAAGAAAAGATAAAAGAAAAAATTCTTTTATCTTCCTCCATCAAAAGCTCTTGCTCCAATAACTATTACAAGAAGTATAAATAGTACTAATATTATAGCTGCTCCGTATCCTGCGCCATTTCCGTATCCGCCTTGATTTCCATATCCGCCACAAGGATATCCACCGTATCCTTGGTATCCACCATAGTAATACATATAACCCTCCAATCTAGTCAATATATATATATTATTTTTTTTTAAATGTGTTAATTAAAAATACCTATGCCTTGTTAAAATTTTAATTATGTGTTATTATAATTTTAGAGTAGGTGAATAAAATGATTAAAAGAATAATTGCAACTTTTAAAGATATGGATAAAATTTTATTTTTTACAACCTTCGCATTAATAATTTTTGGTACACTTAATATAGTTACCGCATCATCTCGTGAGGCAGTAGTTAATGCTAATGCAAATATATTTTATTATTTTTTTAGACATTTTATTATTCTTACTATAAGTTTTATAAGTTTTTTAATATTTGTTAATCTTAGAACTCAAAATTATAAAAAATTATTACCTATAGCTTATTTCGTTATTCTTGGTATGAATTTGTATTTAATATTAAAAGGAGTTGCAACGAGAGGAGCAAACAATTGGATAGATTTAAAATTTATGAAAGTACAACCTAGTGAGTTCGCTAAACCTGTTATAATTCTTACACTTTCTCTTTTATTTGAAAAGCATTATAAAACTTTAAAAGACGAAAGACAAAAACACGATATAGTTATTTGGGAAATAATAGGTTTTTCAATTATATTTCCAATACTTGTATTTTTACAAAAAGATTTAGGTACTGCAATTATATTATTTGGAATATTTGCTGTATTGTTTGTATTTAGTCCAATATCATTTAAGGAAAAAGTTAAATCCAGTATAATATCTATTGCAGTTTTAATAATATTATTATTTGTTAGACTTTCTATATCTGGATATATACTATCAGATACACAGGAATCTAGACTTAAAAATTTTTTTAATCCTTGTTCTAAATATGAAGGAACAGGTTATCAAGTTTGTAATGCTTTTATAGCAATTAACAATGGTGGTTTAACTGGAGTTGGTATTGGAAAAAGTACACAAAAGTATTCGTATATACCAGAACCACATACAGATATGGTATTTGCAATCATTGCAGAAGAAAATGGAGTAATTATTTGTTCTTTAATATTTATAGCATATATAATAATATTATATAGAATATTAAAATTATCTATGAACGCCTCAAAACTAAAAGATAAGTATATTTGTCTTGGAGCAGCCACCTATATATTTCTTCATATTTTAGTTAACTTAGGAGGACTATTTGGAATAATTCCACTAACAGGAGTTCCACTTCCATTTTTATCTTATGGAGGAAGTTTTACCTTATCATTAATAACTACACTTGCTATCGTACAACGTATATATATAGATACTAAAAATAAGAAAATAAAAGTAAGATAATTATGAAAAAACACATGCTTGTTAAATTTAAAGACAATCTTTGTAATATACTTGTTATTTTCTAAAAAATATAATCATATAACATTTGACAAAGCAATATAAAAGTCATATAATTAAAGTGTAATTGTAATAATGAGGTCTTATGAATATAATTTTAAAAAATGTAATTAATATTTTTACTATAAAAGATGGGAAAATAAATTTAATCACTAAAAATAAAAAATTAATTGAATTTGAATTTATTGATGATTTAGATACGTCGATTAATAATTATATTAAAAAAAATATAAATATTAAAGGTTTAGATTTAAAACAATGCCATACTTTTAGTAAAAAAAGTAATAACAATCTTGAAATATCTATACTTTATATAGATATAGTAAATATTAATAATATAAATTTAGATAATGCTTTCACACTTTTAGAAGTTAAAGAATTAAATAATGATAATATTTACGTAAAAGAAAGCATGGAATATTTAAAAAAACAATTGGTTTTAAATAGTACTATTAAAAAATTATATCCAGATGAATTCATACTTCCAGAAATACAAAAAATGTATGAAGATTTATTAAATAAAAAATACGATAGACGTAATTTTAGAAAAAAGTTGATAAAATTAGATGTTATAGAAGATTTAAATAAAATAAGTTCTAATAAAAATGGCAGACCGGCTAAACTTTATAAATTTAAAGACATTAAAGAAGATAAAGTCTTATTTTAGGAGGTTTATATATGTCAAAGTGGGGAGTAAGATCAATGATTTGGTATGTATTTATACTCGTAATTGCGTTTTTTATCTCTTTATATTATTATCTAAGTTTAATGAAAGATCCAACTATTCAACAAATTTTTTCTTAATAAAATTTACTATATGTTATTAAAAGTCAAATAAAATTTTGACTTTTGTTTTTTTATAGTTGTATTTTTTCTAATAAATGGTATAATTATATTGTAAAGAAAGTAGGGGAACTATGAATAAGAAATTAATTTTTAGAATTTTAGGTGCTTTAGCATCCGCACTTATTATTGTTGCTGTATTTGTGCCATTTGTAAGTGTTACCGGATACTCAATTAGTATATGGGAGACATTTAAAATAACAAATGCGTTATATTTACCTATTATGATAATATTATTTGGTATTATAGGGGTTGTATTTTTCTCATTAAATATTAAAACAGAATTTGCATATATGAGCACAGGAGCAATTATATTTTTTATAGTAATGCAAACAATTGATATTATGAATCAAGGAGTATTTAATACTTTAAGTATTGGATATTATTTACTTGTACTTGGTGCAATTTTAACAGGTTTAATGGCATTTTTAACTAATTTAAAATCTAAAAATGTTGTTAAAAATGATACACCTTTAAATACAGAACCTAAAGCAAATGTTTTAAGCAAAATTGATGATTTATATAATAATCAAAATTCTACACCTATACAACCTGTTGAAGAACTTCAACCTATACCAAATAATCAAAATTCAAATTCAATGTTAATATTTGATACGCCTAATGTACAAATTAATGAGGGAGTTAATAATTCTAATATAAATGGAGAAATACTGCAACAACAAAATGTTGCTTCAACTATAAATCAACAATCATTTAATCCTGTAGTAAATGAGTTTACTTTAGAACAACCAAAACAGGATATTCAAGTTGGTCAACAATTAAACGAAATACCTAATGCTCAAGTATCTAATCCCGTAGTAAATGAATTTACTGTAGAACAACCAAAACAAGATACTCAAGTTGGTCAACAATTAAATGAAATACCTAATGTTCAAGTATCTAATCC
>CANRAT010000022.1 GCA_947628685.1 uncultured Bacilli bacterium | reverse complement strand
CCCTACGTGTCAAGACTAAAAAAAAAAGAACTTACGTTCACTTTTTATATCTAAATAAATATGATGGTCTATGTCCTTCTCCTGTTTTCATCATTTTAGTTTTTTCTACTTTATTAGCTATTATCCTCCTAAATGCTGGATCTAATAATTTTTTACCGAGTATTACTTCATATACTTGCTGAAGTTCTCCTAAAGTAAATAACTCAGGCATCATATTAAATACTATATCGGTATACTCTAATTTATTTTTAAGCCTCTCAAGTCCAGATAATATTACAAGTGGATGGTCAAAGGCAATTGAATCATTATTTAATACTTTAAATGAATATCTATCTGTAGTTTTTTCCCTTAAAATTTTTTCTATTTTAAAATTAATAGTTTCAATTCCATTATCTAATACAATATCTACTATATTATTTTTTTCTTCATATAAAGTTATATCGAACCAAGAAGCACTCTTTTTTAAATTTTCTTTTAATCTATTTTTATCTATTAATGCCATGAATGATGTTGATACTACTCTCATTCTAGGATCTCTATTTACGCTCCCAAATGTATATAACTGTTCTAGATATATATCATCTATATTAGTCTCTCTTTTAAGTATTCTTTTAGGTGCTTCATCTAATTCTTCATCAATTCCAATGAATCCACCAGGTAAACACCATTTATCTTTGAATGGATAATTATCTCTTTTTACAAGTAATATGCTCATCTTTTTCTTATCTGTTTTTCTATAATTTTCAACTTCTTCATTAGATACACTAAATATGAGTATATCAACTGTCATAGATAATTTTTTAAAATCATCTGGATTGTAATCTTTTAAAAATTCTTCTTCAGAATTATATACTTTATTCATTTAATCACCATAATTATTATACATTATTTTTAAAAGCTTTTCCACTATTAAATTAATAACTTCTTCTTTATTTTCTTTTCTATTAGATTTTTTTACAACTATATCAAAGTTATAAAATTTATCTAAGTCTTTATCATATATACTAATAAAAACTTTATTATCTTCACCATACAAGTTATTCTTATCTACTCTATTTAATTTACCTGTTATACCTACTCCATAATTAGAATTTGTAAATTTACTTATATTTTTACTCATTTCCATAGCGGTTTCTATACTATAAACACTATATTTATCAATTATATTTTTATTGACTCCCATTTTTATTTTAAAATCATTTGAATATGTAATGGCACTAAATTTAAGTACTTCACTTGAACCTTCTACATTTGTTATAGCATTTACTAAAGAACCACCTGTACAAGATTCCATTGTACTTATAGTTTTATTTAATTTAGTTAATAATTCTACTAATAATTTTAAATTATTTTCCATAGTTACCTCTTTCGTATAAATTATTTTTATTTATATAATCTAGTACTCTTCTATCTAAATAAAATTTTCTATATTCTTTATTTTCTCTAACCATAGTAGATGAGATATTAATTTGTTCTATATCACATGCTACTATAAAATTTTGATTATTTTTAAAATTATTTATATATTTTGATGTATCTATACCATTTCTATTTACTACAATTATTTTATTTTTTAGTATTTCATCTATGTTTTTCCACAAGTGAAATTCTTTTAAATTATCCGCACCTATTATAAGGTACAACTGATCGCTACTATTTTTTAAATCGTTTAATATTTGATATGTATACTCATATTTATTATGTTTAGTATCTATAATAATTTTATCTGTTTCAAAATATTTTAACATATTTATACGATCTTTTAAAGATATTAAATCTTGTTTATTCCAATAAGGTTCTGTTGGAATAATATAGATTTTATCAACATATTTTTTATCTATTAATTCATTAACTAGTTTTATATGTCCAATATGTACAGGATTAAAACTTCCAACAAACACGCCTATTTTCATTATTTACTCCTATAGGTTGGTATATTAAATTTGTGAATATTAGAATCGTGTAGTTTTTTTATTTTTTTTGCAATTTTTATATCTACACTATTAGGATCATCTATATAACTTGCTATATCGCTATATTTTACTCCTAATTTTTCTTCATCTGTTTTATTTGATAAATCATCATTTGGTGCTTTATACAAAACTTTTTCTGGAACTTTTAAATATTTACCTATTTCAATTACTTCATCTACAGTAAAATCTGCAATTGGAGAAATATCGTGTACAGAATCTCCTCCTTTAGTAAAATATCCAACATATAACTCACACTTGTTACTTGTTCCTGCAACTAGATAAGTTTTGCCTTTTAAATTTGAATATAAGGCTGCTAAATAATATAAAGTAGCCATTCTAAGTCTAGGTTTTAAGTTAATATCACTATTTTTAGTATCATCTAAGTTAAAATCTCCTAAGTTTTTTAATTCATCTTTGAATACATCAAATACATTTGTGATATCAAAATTAATTAATTCAAATCCATAGTAATCACTGATGAGTTTAGCATCATTTTTGCATTCGTCACTAGAATGACAAGGGAGTGTTACTCCTATGACATTTTTAGGACCTAAAGCGTGTGTGAAAAGTGCGGCAACAACACCAGAATCTTTACCTCCACTAATTCCTATAATTGCTCCACCTAAGTTATTTTTTTTATAATAATCTCTTATAAATTCTATTACATTATTTGCCTCATTTATAGCATTAAACTTTTCCATCTTAAACCTCCATATATTTTTTTGATTTTTCTAAAAGTAATTTAGAATTACTTCCCTTAATATACCCTAAGTTTTCTAATTCAAATAATTCTTCGTAATTAAATAGCATATATTTAACAACTTCATCACTATCTAAATGTTGATAAGATTTTTTAAAACAATTCTTTGCAATAAAAAGATGATTTAATGCACTTGAACAACCTTCATCTTGATAAAATGAATCTACATCTATTAAAGGTTTTTCAGTCGCATATCCTGTTTCTTCAAAAAGTTCTCTTTTAGCAGCATGTTTTATAGTTTCATTTTTATGACTTTCAACATATCCTGCAGGAAATCCTACTCCAACAGTAAGTGAAGTAAATACTCTAGGCTCTATAACTGTTAATACTTCTTTTGTTTCAAGTACTGGCATAACTATTACAGCGCTACCATCACTACTTCCCTTAATTAATTTTTCTCTTGGTATAATTATACCATTATTAAGTTTAAAATAATATGCTTCACTTTTAAGAAATTTATCTTTTTCTTCTATTTCTCTTTTTATTACTTCTACTGTTTTTAACTGTTCAATTAAACTTTTTAATTCTTCTAATTTTTCTTTTCTAATCATATTATACTCCCTTTACATATTGTTTATTTGTATTTTGATTTTTTGTAGATAATATTAATTCTTTTTTTAACTCTAATAATTTTTTTGTTAAATCTACATAATATTCATGTGGATTTTCTTTTCTTTTAATCTCTGGATATAATGTTTTGAATTGTTCAGTACAATATTCTTTTCTAGATTTTACATCAGGCACTTTAAAGACTTGTACTCCATCTTTGAATATTGGTACACTAAGTTCTTTTAAAGTATAATTTTCTATTGTTGTCATCTTCCATTCTTCATTAGGACAAATTAATGTATATTTATCAGTAGGTATTACTTCATCACTTAAAGCAATTACATCACCTAAAGCAAAATTTGTCTTTTTATCATAAAATCTATATACTTTTTTATACCCTGGATTAATTGTCTTAACGGTATCATTACTTACTTTAATTTTAGGTATAATTTTACCATCTTTTTCTATAGCGACTAATTTGTATACTCCACCTACTCTTTCTTTAGATGCAGCAATATTGTCACCACAACCTATAGAATCTATACAAGATTTTTGATCTATTAAAGATTTAATTGTGGTTTCATCAAGTCCATTAGATAGACATATAGTAGTATCTTTAAATCCAAATTCATCTAACATACGTCTTGCTTCTTTTGATAAATATGCTAAATCTCCACTATCTATTCTAATACCTTTAAATTTATATCCATTAGGAATCAAATAATCTTTGGCTACTTTAATAGCATTAGGTATTCCACTTCTTAATGTATCATAAGTGTCTACTAAAAATACACAGTTATTAGGATTACTTTTGGCATATGATAGGAATGCTTCATACTCACTATCAGCATCACATATCATTGAATGAGCCATTGTACCTAAAACAGGTATATCGTATTTCATACCAGCTATTACGTTACTTGTACCACAGCATCCTCCAATATAAGCATATTTAGATGCCTCGATAGCAGAATCTATTCCTCTTGCACGTCTAGCACCAAATTCCATTACAGGAATATTTTCTGCCGCATTAGTAATACGCTTCGATACAGTTGTAACTAAGGTACCATGGTTAAAGTTCGCTAGCAAAGATGTTTCTATTAACTGTGCTTCTATAACATTTGCCCTTACTGTTAAAACAGGTTCATTTGGAAATATTGGTGTGCCATCAGGTATAGCATAAATATCTCCTGTAAATTTTAAATTTTTTAAATAGTTTAAGAAATCTTCTTTAAAGCAACCTAAATTTCTTAAATACTCTATATCTTTATCTTCTATTTTAAAGTTATTTATATAATCTATTATATTATCAAGTCCACCCATAATTGCATATCCACCGTCAAATGGATTATTTCTAAAAAATATATCAAAATATACCTTTTTATTTTGCTCACCTTTATCAAAATAAGTTTGAGCCATAGTTAATTCATAAAAATCAGTCATCATTGTTTTATTTTCCATAAAAAACCTTCTTTCTTATTTTTTTATTAACTGTATACCTTGTTGTTCCATAAGTATGTATGCAGCATCAACAAAGTTTTGTCTATTTACTTCATCATAAGTAGCAACAGCCGATTTATCAATTTTAATATCTACATCTTTATTCCATTCATTGAAATAATTTGCAAGTCCCATCGTTCCATTAAATACACAAATATCTGTACAACATCCAACTACTAATACTTCTTTTAAATTTTTTAATTCATTAATTAATTTTCTAAAGTTTGGTGATTCCATAAAACTTGTTGAATTTTTTTCAATAGATACTGTATTATCTTTTAGTTCAAAACTTTTAAGTTCATCTAATAATTCTGCTTCACTTGTTCCTCTAACACAATGTTTTGTATTACCAAATCTTTTAAACTCAGTTGCATTTATATCATGCGTATCTTTAATAAATATTGTAAGTCCCCCTGTTTCTTGATTTTCTTTTATTAGTTTTATTTGTCTTGGAATAATACGAGCAATATTATTATCAGATAAAATACCTTCTTTAACAAACCCATTAACCATATCTACTACTATTAAACATTTCTTATACACTTTTAAATTGTTTATTTTATTCATATTCCATACCTCCATTTTTTTAACAATTCTTCTAATTTACATTTTATGTTTTAGATAGTATTCCTATTAGATTTATATTATCATCGCCTTTCTTTTTAACTTTTTGTTAATAACATTAATCGTAAAATTAAACAGTTTTTGTTTCTGTTATTAACATTATATTAAAAACACTTTAATTTGTCAATACCTTTTTTTAAAAAAAATAAGTATTTCTACTTATTCTAATACATGTTCTTCTAAATTAGTTAATTTATACCCTTTTGATTTTATATATATAATTATAGAGGATAATTCTTTTTTTACTTCTTTATTTACTTTAAGAGATAGTAAAGAACCTGGTTGTAATTTACTTTTAATATCAACTAAAGGAGTTTTATCTGATATTATAGTTGGTCTTACTGTATAATTACCTTTTAATTTACAAATGTCAATATTTTTATCATTATCAATAACATTATAACAAAAACCACTATTTTGTTTATTTATCCTTTTTAATACCATATCTATCCAATCAAAACTTGAATTAGTATAGTCATCTAGAAGTATATTTACATTGTGCCCTTTTTTTATCATGCTACTTATTAATTCATTATTATTTGAAAACCAAGTAGGATTAACGAAAAAAGAAGCATTAACTTTATAATTATTTATAATGGTTAATATATCATTTATTTCATCATTTGAATCTACAGTAAATATTAAACTAACCATTCTTTTATCTGGATTGCCATTTATTATATATTTATCCATATTATCAGTTAAACTAATTTTTGGGAGACTATAGTTATATATATAAAATTTTTCACTATAATATCCATTCCTTTTCATATTTTTATAACTTTTATTTACGTTTACTTCTTTACCACTTATACCCGGTATTATAGTATTTCCATTTATAATAGCATCTACACTATCACTTTTAAATTCATCTTTTTTATTTTTTATTTCTATCATTATTTCATCCATATCACTTATTACAGTAACTGTTTTTTCAGTAATAAAAAAACTAAAACATGTTAAACTAATTAGGCCTATTATTTTAAAAATCTTTCTCATAAGGTCACCTAATTAAATATATGAATTATAATATAGATTTTTACGAAAATAAAAGCATATAACTATGCCTTTAATTTAACTCTTTTAATTCATCTAAAACAAATTTTCCATCTTTACGTATTAATACATCATCAAAGTATACTTCTCCACCACCATACTCTTTAGTTTGTATTAAAACTAAATCCCAGTGTATTGCAGAAATATTTCCATTATCGCAATCTTTATAACACCTACCTGGTGTGAAATGAAGACTTCCCATAATTTTTTCATCGTATAAAATGTCTCCCATAGGAAATGTAATTTTAGGATTGAATCCCAAAGAAAATTCTCCTATATATCTAGCGCCTTCATCAGTATCAAATATCTCTTTTAATTTATTAGAATCATTTGAACAAGTAGCATTTATTATCTTACCATTTTCAAACTCAAGTCTAATATCATTAAATACATTACCTTGATATGGACTTGGTGTATTATATGTAATAACTCCATTTACAGATGTTTTTATAGGCGCTGTATAAAGTTCTCCATCAGGTATATTAGCCTCACCACAACAAGGTACTGCATTCATACCCTTTATACTAAATGTTATATCTGTATTTGGTCCAAGAATTCTTACTTTATCAGTTTTTTCCATAAGTTTTTTTAAAGGTTCTATATTTTTATTCATGGCTTTATAATCTACGTTCATAACATCAAGAGAATAATTGTAAAAATCATCATACTTCATTTTAGCCTTATAAGCATCTATTAAGGAAGGATAATTTAAAAGTACCCATCTTCTTTCATTTATTCTAATATCGTCTAAATTTTGAGATTTACTACCAATTTCTTTTCTTATATTTGGTGAAATATCTTTATCCTCATACTCGTTTAAAGTATAACAAATTCGAATAAAACAATCAAAATTATCTACTTCATATTTTTTCATTTTAACCATTTCATCTATTGTACTTTCGTTTGCACTTTCCATAATTAAAGAGTTAAGTTCACTATCAATTAGTTTAACAAAAGGTATTCCCTTGTTTTTATAAATATCTTTTATTAGACATTTTACAAGTGGTTTACACTCTTCACTTTCATATTGTATTAATACTCTATCATTTTCTTTTACTTTTATAGAATAATTAACTATTGTACTACTTAATTTTTTTATTCTTTCGTCCATAATCACATTCTCCTTTTCTTTACATATTATAACATGAAAGGAGTTTTTTATGTATAATTCTTATCAAATGAAGCCAAATTTTAATAATTATTTAAATAATAAACCTAACATGCCTATAAATTATAATAATGAAAATAGATTAATTGGTGGTGGGTTCCTTGGACCATTTATACTAGGAGGAATAACAGGAGGTTTAGTTTCTCCATTTTTCTATGGAGGATATAATAGACCATACTACAATAATTACTACTATCCGCCATATTACGGTCCATATTATAGATAGAGGTTAATCCTCTATTTTTGTATTAAACTTAGTGATACTTTATTTTTATCTAGTTTAATTTCATCTACATAGCAATCAACTATATCACCTACACTAAGTACTTCACTTGGATGTTTTATATATTTATCTGTTATTTTAGATATATGTACAAGCCCATCTTCATGAAGTCCTATATCTATGAATGCTCCAAAATCTACTACATTTCTAACTGTACCCTGAAGGTGCATACCTACTTTTAAATCTTTAAGCTCTAATATATCACTTTTAAGTATTGGTTGTGGCATTTCATCTCTTGGATCTCTATTTGGACTTTTTAGGGATTTAACTATATCAGATAGTGTATATATATCTGTATTTAATTTATCCTTATAATCTTCTAAATTAATATTATCTAGTTTATCTATTAATTCTTTACTACCTATATCTTTTAATGACATATTAAGTTCTTTTAATAGTTTTTCTACTATATCGTAACTTTCTGGGTGTATTCCTGTTGAATCAAGTATATTATCACCATCTGTTATTCTTAAAAATCCTACTGATTGTATATATGCTTTATCACTTAATATTTTTTCTATTTCTCTTCTAGATTTAATTTTACCTTTAGAATTCCTATATTCTATTATTTTATCAATATTTTTCTTAGTTATTCCCGATACATATTTTAAAAGTGATTTAGATGCAGTATTTATATTTACTCCTACGCTATTTACAGTTTTACTTACTATAAAATCTAAGTTATCACTTAATTTTTTAGGTGAGAGATCGTGTTGATAAAGACCTACTCCTATACCTTCTGGAGGTATTTTAACAAGTTCTGATAGTGGGTCTTGAAGCCTTCTTCCAATGCTTACTGCACTTCTTTTTTCAACTGCTAAATCTGGGAATTCTTCTATTGCAACACTAGATGCACTATAAATAGATGCACCTGCTTCAGATACTATTACATATTTACAGTTTAAGTTATATTTTTTAATCATGTCTGATACAAATTTTTCTGATTCTCTAGATGCAGTCCCATTACCAATAGCTATTATATCTACTTTATATTTATCTATTAATGTTTTAACTATTATCATAGATTGTTCTATTAATCTTGAATCCTTACTTATAAATGGCTTTATAACTGTTGAATCTAAATATTTTCCTGTTTCATCTATTACTGCTAATTTACACCCATTTATATATCCTGGATCAAACGCTAAGACTCTTTTTTCTTTAATAGGTGGGGTTAAGAGTAGTGCTTCTAAATTTTTACCAAAATTACTAATTGCAGAATCTTCTCCTATGAGTGTTAAATCATTTCTAATTTCTCTTTCTATTGAAGGAGCGATTAGTCTTTTATATGAATCTTCTATTGCTTCTTTAACTATTTCTACTACAAAAGATTTATCATTTTTTATTATTCTCTTCTCTAAAAAATCTAATACTCTATTTTTATCATATTCTATTGATACGCTAAGTACTCCTTCGTTTTCTCCTCTATTGAGCGCTAATACCCTATGAGGTTTTATAAATTTAATTTTTTCTTCATAATCATAATACATATCATAAGTTTTATTTTCATCTTTAGCACTTTTCTTTAATTTACTTTTTATAGTACCAAAATTATACGTATTATCTCTAATAATCTTTCTATATTTGGCATTATCAGATATATTTTCTGCAATTATATATTTTGCACCTTCAATAGCAAGAGGAACTGTTTTAACATTTTCATTTAAATATTTTTTTGCAATGTTATCTATATTTCCAATTGTAGGAAATGCCATAATCTCTTTTGCAAGTCCTTCTAGTCCATTTTTAATCGCTTCTGTTGCTTTAGTCTTTTTCTTTTCTTTAAATGGTCTATATAAGTCTTCTACTTCTACTAATTTAGTTGCTTTTATAATTTCTTCTTTTAATTCATCTGTTAATAGTCCTTTTTCATCTATTAATCTTATTACATCTTCTTTTCTTTTAAGTAAATTAATTTGATATGTATATACTTCTTCTATTTTCTTTATTTTTTCTTCGTCTAATGCACCTGTTACTTCTTTTCTATAACGCGCAATAAAAGGAATGGTATTCCCATCCTCAAGTAATTTTAAAGTTGATTTAGTTTGAGATTCATTTATATTTAAATCTAAACTAATTTGTTTAATTATATTGTCATTCATAATATATCTCCTATTTCCTTTTTATTTCTTTTATATAATAATTATCATTTGATTTTTCAAATACGAATGTATATTTATTAAGTTTATCTTTTAACTGTTCTATATTGTTATAATCTCCTATTATAGTACCATCAATATTACTTAATTTATCATTATTTAAAATTCCAACTGAAAGTTCTATTACAAGTTCATCATCTTTAATATATATATCATCTATATTTCTTATTAATGTATCATTATTTACACTACAAGTTGTATCAATTGCCATATAAATATTTGATGAACTATTATATACAAACTGAATACAATTATCTTTAAAATTTACTTCTTTATAATTATCTAAAGTTTTAAATATCTTAAGATATGCTTCTTTTAGTTTGTCATTTTCTATGCTTATAACACTATTTTCTATCTTTTTATCCTCGTTAGTTAATAATTGATAAGCCATATTAAGTTTAATATCATCATTTAAATTTTCAATTGTGTAATTACTTTTATATAAATAATAAGTATCTTCTAGATTAGTTTTAATATTATCTATTAAATAACTATATTTTTCTTTATACCAATCTAAAGAAGGGGTACTATCTTCTTTATCAATAGGCTGTTTACTCACCTCATCTAGTATATCAGTATTAACCTTATCATTTTTAAAAAGCAAATTATTATCATATAAAATCTTTGATTCATATATAATTATGCCTAATAAGGCTAATATAATTATATTTCTTAAGAATATAGAGAAATTTTTATGTTTTAAAATTTTCTTCTCTACTCTTTCTAAACTTTTCTTTGATTCATAATCTATCTTTCTTGTTACTTCTTCTAGTAACTGTTCTTTAAGTTCTTTTTTTAATTCTTTTACAATTTCTTCTTTATCAATATCTAATTTTTCAATTTCTTTTTTTGTCCTTGCCATAACCAACAACCTCCACTCCAATTATAACACATTTTTAAGAAAAATAATTATGTTACCATAATTATTTTTCTTTAATTAAATATTTGTTAAGATTATAATACTGCACTCCTGATATTATAGATAATATAGTTGCTATAAATAAAAGTACTTTAGCAACTGATATATTCCATAATTCAAAAGGCAAATTATAGAAGAATGTTAAAATTATACCTAACATAAGACAAGCAGTTTTAACTTTCCCAGATTTGATTGCAGCAACAACTTTACCTTTACTTGCAGCAAGCATTTTAATAGAATTAACAACTATATCTCTAATTACTATAACAACAGGTACTATAGGATGTATAAAGCCTTGTGCGGATAAAATTATAAGCATTGAATTTACTAAAACTTTATCTGCTATAGCATCCATTAATTTACCAAAATCTGTTATTAAATTATATTTACGTGCGATATATCCATCTAAAAAATCAGTTAATGAAGCAATAATGAATAAAACGCCAGATATTATATATTTCATATCTATAACAATTGTTTCATTTATAAATAGTTTTGGTATTTCAAATCCAAAAAGTGACGTAGTATAACTTCCTCCAAGTAAAATAATTATAATTACTATAGAAAGAATTATCCTAAATAGTGTCAATTTATTAGGCAAGTTCACTTATACCAACTCCTTTTACAATTGTATTTGATATTTCTTCATCATCTTTAATCAAAACAATAACTATTAAATATATTACTATAACTAATAGTAGTATAGCACCACCTATTACCAAAAATTTTGGAATTGTCTTTTGTTGTTTTTTTTCAACTGTATATGGTGATGAAATCTTAACTGTTTTTAACTTTTTTTCTTTTTTTCTTTGCTCTTTTTCTGCTTTTTTTATATCATCTATAGATATTTTAGAAGTAAAATCAAATAGATATTCATTAAACTCTTCTACCATTTTATCGTAATCTAGACCTAAGTACTTAGAATAATTTTTTATAAACATTTTAAGATAAAACACATCTTTAAATGCTTCTTTATTACCTTCTTCGATGTTTTCTATTTGAGATTGTCTAAGTTTTAAATCTGAAGCAGCCTCTTCTATAGTAATTCCCATAGATTCTCTTGCTTCTTTTAATTTTTCTCCTATTTCCTTCATAAATTCCTCAATTCTAAAAAATAATATTTATAAGCCATGTTCTGTACTTCTTAAAGAAGCGACAAATATTTATCTACTATTTCTAGTCCTCGAATCAGTTCTATTCCCTATCAAGGTTCCCCTACCAAAATTTGGGTTTCTCACTCGCGGGGTTTACCACGTTCCACTTTCACTATTTCTAGTTTCTTCGTCACTTTGGCACTTTTACACTTAGTAACCATATCTAAGACTTAGGTTACTTAAGAGCCGTTAGCATAAGCTACCTAGAGTTATTTTTTCCTCTAGCGCGAACAGATAGTCATCACAGACTATGTGAGCATGGACTTTCCTCTACATTACTTGAATGCAGCATTTGTCTAATATTATTCTTTTCCATATATTATTTTTTCTAACTTAGATATACGTCTTAACATATCAGCATTAGAGGTATTACCTCCATTATCTGAATCAGTTAACACATCAATTTTAGTTTTTAAATTTCTAACTTCTTGTTTTAAACTAATATTATCCTCTACAAGTTGTTTTTTTTCTTTTTCTAAATCTCGAATAATAGAATTCATTTCCTCATAATCTTTTATTATTAGGTCAAGAAATCTATCTACTTCTTGTGGTCTATATCCTCTTGTATCTATTTTAAACTCTTTTTCTAAAATATCACGACTAGTTAATACTATACGATCTTGGTACATATAACACCTCTTCTTTTCTCAATGTAATTATCTCAAAAAAAATATATTTTGTCAATTAATTGTTATAATAAAAATCTACTTACCATTAACCTGGTAAGTAGATAGTTTAATATAACTTACATCATTTATCATATTATTGAATACATTTTCAATATGAGAGTTTGTATTCATCTTATCACCTCAACTATATCGTAGCACGCTTTTAATTTTTTTTCTTTACATTCGACAAAACTAGATAAAATTAGAACTAAAAAGAGTTAGATTATTTCTCTAACTCTAACTTTTCAATTTCTTTAAGACTTAATCCTGTTACTTCTGATATAAAGTTTATATCCATGTTTTTCTTTAGTAGATTTTTTGCTGTTAATTCAATACCTTGTTCAATTCCCTTTGAAATACCTTTTTTTATACCTTCTGAAATACCCTCTTTTGTTGCCTCTTCTAGTTGTTCTTGCTTTACTTCCTCTTCTATAAATTTATAGTGGTACAAACCTATTACATCAAGATCATCATTATATTTATCTATTCTTTTTCCTATATCTTCCATCATTTCATCTCCACTACATAACTTCCTTACTTCTTCTATACTTTCTGCTCCAAAGAGTCCTAAAAACTTAGTCTTACTATCCAACTTTTCTACATCTTTATTATAACATTTTTCTCTAAAATATGGAATATATATTCTTATTATTTGTAACATATTTGTTAATTCATCTTTCGTATCTTTATCGTATAATGTATATCTTGTTATTGGTGCTTTATGATTTCCACTATAGTCCATATTTATTTGTATATGTCTATTTATTTTTCCTAATATGCGTTTTGGCGATACATCCATACTCATATTCCTACACATATAATATACATTTCTTTCTATAAGGGTTTGTGTTACTACGGTATTTATTTCTATATTTATTTTTGTTTCATCTTCTAGTTCTACTACTAAATCTACTCTAACACTTCTATCTTTATAGGGTCTACCTACTAGTTCACTATTGAGTATTTTTATATCTTTAGGTACTATTTCTAGTACTTCTTTAAGTAACTTCTTTATTGGAATTAAATCTTCCTCACTACCAAAAACCTTTTTAAAAAGTAAATCGAATTTTAATGAAATAAATTGTTCTTTTTCTTTAATCATAACTCTCCTCTCTAGTGATTTTCAATATATATCATACTCTGTAATTTTCATATTTCCTTCTTTTTACGAAAAATTTTTAAAAATATATAATGTCTACTCTTTTGAAACATAACTTAAATTAATAATAATAGTAGAAAAAATATAAAATTTATTGTATAATTATCTAAGGTGGTAAGATGAATTATCCAAATGGCATTAGGAAAGAAAAAACTAATAGTAGTATTAGTAAAACTCATAGAAATAGAGGTATGAATTTAGAAGCAGACATAAATGATACTAATGAATACTATTTATATACTGATGTAGCGGTAATTCATAAAAAACCTACACCGATTACTATTAACAAAGTAGATTATAAATCAAGACGTGATGCAGTAATAAAAGAGGCACATTTTATAGTACCTTCAACAACTGATTATAATGGTATATATAGAGGTAAATATATAGATTTTGAAGCAAAAGAAACGAAAAGTTTAACTAGTTTTCCTTTAAATAACATACATAAACATCAAATTGAACACTTAAAAAAAATATATAACCATGGAGGAATAGGATTTATAATAGTTAGATTTTCAAAACTTAATAAAACTTATTTATTATTTATAGAGGATTTAATTTTCTTCCTTGAAAATAATAAAAGAGCGTCTATACCCATTTCATATTTTGATGAAAAAGGATATATAATTAAAGAGGGACTAAATCCAAGATTAGATTTTTTAAAAATAGTTGATAAAAAAGGAGTTGTATAACTATGAAAAAAATTATAAAAAAATTAAAAAAGATATGGAAGAATGATTTTAAAGACGTATTAGTACCTATAATAAGCATTATGATATTAATTCTTGCAACAATAACTATAGGCTTTGTTTTCGCACTAGTTATATTTGTACTGATAAATGTTATATACTTTGCCCCAAGATTCTTTAATAGAAAGAAAAAAGGAAAGAAAAAATTATCCAAAAAGCAAAAGAAAATAAAATCAAAAAAGCGATTAAAAGTATTTTTCTTAATAATTCTTACTGGATTTATATTTGGAGTAATTTCAGTTATTGGATTTTTTGCTTATATAGTTATAAATGCTCCAGAATTTGATGAAGAATTATTATATGTATCAGAGCCTTCACTACTTTTAGATAAAGATGGAGAAGAAATTGGAAAACTTGGAACTGACAAACTTGTTAAAATAGAATATGATGAAATTCCAGAAGTTTTAATAGATGCTATAGTAGCAACAGAAGATTCTAGATTCTTTACTCACAATGGTGTGGATTGGGCAAGATTTTTAAAAGCAACATTCTATCAATTATTAGGTAGAAGTGAAGCTGGTGGTGCGTCCACTCTTACAATGCAAATATCAAAAAATAGATATACTAATGATACTGCAAGTGGAATTGAAGGTATAATAAGAAAATTTACAGATGTCTATGTTGCAACATTTATACTAGAAAAGAAATATACAAAAGAACAAATTTTAACATTCTATGTAAATTCACAGTGGCTTGCCAAACATACTTTAGGTGTTGAACAAACATCACTTACCTATTTTGGAAAAAGCGCTAAAGACTTAAATCTTGCTGAGGCTGCTATGATTGCTGGATTGTTCCAGGCTCCAGGAAGATATGACCCATATGTTAATCCAGAGGCTACTGAAAAAAGAAGACAAACTGTTTTAAACTTAATGTTAAGACACGGATATATAACTCAAGATGAATACGACATCGCAATGAAAATGACAGTTGATAAAATAGTAATACCTATTGAAGAGAGTTCATATTCTAGTAGTGCTTTATCAAAATATCAATCATTTATAGATACTGTTGTAGAGGAAGTTACTGATAAAACTGGAAAAAATCCTTATACAACTCCAATGACTATATATACAACTATGGATACTGGTTTCCAAGATTATATAAATGGTATTATGTCTGGTGAATCATACGATTGGGAAAATGATGAGGTACAGGCTGGTATAGCCGTTATTAATGTCAAAGATGGTAGTGTCTCTGCTATAGGTGGAAATAGAAAAATAACTACTGTTGATACTTATAATTATGCAACAGATATAAAAAATCAAATTGGTTCAACTGCTAAACCTTTATATGATTATGGTCCTGCTATTGAATATAATAACTGGAGTTCATATAATATTGTAGTTGATGAACCTACAACATATTCTGATGGTACTAAAATAAATAACTGGAATGGTGCGTTTGAAGGCTTTGAGACAATAAGAATTGCTCTTAGAGGTTCAAGAAATATTCCAGCACTTAAAACATTCAAAAAGAATGATAAATCTAAAGTTGTTGAATTCGTAACAAATTTAGGACTTTCTCCTGAAATATGTAATAAAGGTTATGAATATAATAGAGATACTAAGATGTGTATAAAAAGGGATCCAGATACAAAAGAGATTATAGAGCAAGTTGCTCATAACACCACTTTACACGAGGCACATGCAATTGGTGGATATAATGGTGAATCTCCTTTAACTTTGGCATCTGCTTATGCTGCATTTGCTAATAAAGGTATATATACAAAACCATACACATTTACTAAAGTTGTATTCCAACAAACAGGAGAAGAATTTGTAAATGATATTGAGAAAACTAAAGCAATGAGTGAAGAAACTGCATATATAATTACTGATATGTTAATAACTACTGCACCTAATGCAGTTGGAAGTCACTATAATATAAATGGTATAAAATATGCAGCAAAAACAGGTACTACAAACTTTACTGACGATGATATGAAAAAGTATAATATGAAATCAAATGCTGTTAATGATTTATGGACAGTTGGATTTAATACAGAATATGCGATAGGCGTTTGGTATGGTTATAAAGATGCAACAAGTGAGCATCATAATGTATTAAGTAGTGGTCAACATAATAGATTATTCCAAGCAGTTGGAAAGAAAGTATTTACAAATAAAGATGGATTTACTATGCCAAGTGGTGTTGTTGCTGTAGAGGTTGAATCTGGTTGTCCTGATGCTACTCTTCCAAGTGAATTTACTCCATCAGATTTAAGACAAACTGAATTATTTATAAAAGGTACTGAACCTACTAATGTTTCAAATAGATTTGCTAAATTAAGTGATGTATCTAATTTAAAGGCTGATGTTAAAGATGGAACTGTAACTCTTAAATGGGATAGCGTTAGTACTCCAAATATAAATAATCCAGATTATCTAAAGCAATATTTCTCTAAAGTTTTTGAAAATGAAAGTTATTTAAATGCTTATGTTCAAAGTAGAATAGATTATAATAATGCTAATATAGGTGTTCTTGGATATAATGTATATTTAAAAGATAAAAGTGGAAATTTAACACTACTTGAATTTGTAAGCACAAATACTTATAAAACAACATTTGAAGTATCTGGAGATTATACATTTGTTGTAAAAACTGCATACTCTATATTTAAAAATAATATGAGTGATGGAAAACTTATAACAGTTAATATTTCAACTAATTCTCCAATAGTTCCTGATGACCCAGATGAACCTAAAAAACCTACACCTGGAGAAAGTGAAAATCCTAGTGAAGGTAATCAACCATAAAAGAAGAAAAGTCAAACTAAACTTTTCTTCTTTTCTTTACAAATATCTTTTAATTTACAATTTGAACATATCGGATTTTTTGCCTTACAATAATACCTACCAAATAATACTAATTGATGATGTAATCTAGAAAGTCTGTAAGCAGGAAATTTATTTGTTAATTTCTTTTCTATCGTTAATACATCATCACTTGCTTTTGCAAGACCAAGTCTTTTACTTACTCTAGAAACGTGTGTATCTACTGCTATACAAGGAACGTCATATAAATTTGATAAAACTACGTTTGTAGTTTTTCTTCCAACTCCACTTAAACTTTCCAAATATTTTCTATCATTAGGTACTACTCCATTTTTATCACTTAATAGTGCTTTCGATATTTCAATAACATTATATGCTTTCTTATTAAATGTGCCAATTGGTTTAATAATATCAATTATATCTGTTATATTTGCTTTACTTAATTTTTCTAATGTATCATATTTTTTAAATAATACTCTAGTCACCATATTGACTCTTTTATCCGTTGTTTGCGCACTTAACATAACTGCTATTAACAATTCGTAGTCTTTTGTATACTCTAATTCACACTTAGGATTAGGAAACAATTCATCTAAATAATCAATTATCTTTTGAGTCATTTAACCAATCAAAATAATCTTCTAATTCTTTATTTTTAGTATTTTTATTCTTAAATTGTTTCCTTGCCTTTTCTACGTCTTGTTCTGTTTTTATACCTTTTTTACTCCATTCACGTATAATTGTTTCAATATACCTTAGATTACTAACATTGTTATATGTAGCCTCTTTTACTGCTAAGCGTATTAATTCTTCACTAATCCCACTATCAATCCATGCATTAATTATTTCATATTCCATAGGTGATAGTGGTCTACCAAATTCCGTTTCAAATACACTAAATATATTACTATTATCTGTTTTGTTTTCTACCTCTTGTAGTGAAAAAGCCAATTTTTCATATAAGTAATCAAGATTAATTATCTCACTTCTTATATTATTTATTTTTTTCATTTCTATTTTTATAATATTTTTTTCAGATAAAGAATTTATAAGTTCTAATACATCATTTAAAGCAATGTTTAAATCATTACCTATTTGCTTTGGATTATAGATATTACTAGTCTGATTTATTAAATATATAATAACTATAAATTCACTATCAGTTATATTTAATTTTTTATAATTAAAAAGTAATTCTTTAGATACTTGATAATTTATGCTTTTTAATAATTCTATTACCTGATTCATAAAACCACCTAATTAAATTATATATTAAATAATGGGCTAAATCAATAATTAATTCAAAAGTTTAATTGGTTTTTAATTTATTTTTTAAATTAATTGTTATATTTATATTATAGGTGTGCTATAATGTATAAGGCGAGGAGATTTTAAATATGTATATACCTATAACACCTTTTGTTGCGCATATTAATATTGTAAACAAAGAAATTTTATATGATGATATTTTACAAGATAAAGAATTTGGTATAAAAACTACTAGTATTTCTAATGTTGAAGAATATGAATTAGAAAGTTGTATAAAAACTATTTTTGAAACAAATCCAAATGTTTTATATGATACTATTCAATATTCAAAAACTAATAAAACTGTTTATTTTTATACTGATAAAGAAATATCTAAAAAGATTTGGGAAAATAAGAATGTTAATAAACATAAGCCATTAAATTCAACTTTTGAAATATTAGATGAGTTAAAAAATGTATTAATAGATGAAAAAATTAAAGATACACATTCTATATCAATTTATGATATATCAAATGTGATAAGCAATATAAATAAAAAGTATTATGAAACGATAAGTGATTATGAAATTATATTGAACAATATTGTAAGTTCGTTTGATAGTTCTAGTAATTTAACTTTTTGTAGTTTTAATCATATAAACAATGAGTTAAGTATTTCTTTTAATGAACAATTAATTATTATATCTAAAAAAGAAAAATTATATATTGTTAAATCAGAATTAGAAAATGATAAAGAATTTTTAGATGCCTTAGGTGATGCTTTAACACAATTCTATAATGAAATGGTAAAATATTCATCTTATAGATCAGAAAGTAGTTTAAGAATATCACCTATTAATTCAAGATTTTTTATTAATATAGGTTCTTTTGGTGTAGATGTTTTTACTAAATGTTCAAATGAAAATGATGATTTTAATTTATTATCAAATAATAATAAAGAATATAAATATAGTGGCAATTTTAATATAATAGATTGTATTAAAGGAAATGAAGATGAATTTTTTAAAAATATATTTGTAAAAATAGATGACTGCCCTACTTGGATTCAAAATATTTTATACACTATAAGACAAGAACAATTAATGAACGAACAAAAAATTGAAGATGAAAAAATATATAAAGATATTAAAAAGCAAAAAAGGTTAAATTTGAAAAAAAAGTTTTTACCATTTTTAAAGTAAACTACTTAATGGTAGTTTTTTTATTTTAAAAGTGCTTGATAAAATTAAAATTAATATTTTGGCAAGTTATTGACACTTAATATTTATTTTATTTATATACTATATATTTTACAAATTAAACTACTTCAATATATTTTTTATCATTAATTATACAACTTTTTATTATTCCCCTTTTCTCTAATCTTTCTATTAAAAAGATGTATATTGAATCTGAATATATTATATATGGAATTATTGGATTACCCATTAAATCAGCTACGAATTTAAACATAGGTACCTTCCCTACTTTTTCTAGTCTATTAATAATTTTACTACTAAAACTATCAAAATCACATGATACGACTGTTCCATTTATCATATATCTTAATTCTTTGTTACTATTAACAACATTTTCCCATTCATTACAATAATTTTCTTTTTGCCATTTTGTTAATATATGTTCTCTTTTTTCAAGTTCAGAAATTTCTTTTTCACTAACAGATCCTATTGTAGTAGCACACCAATTAATTTCTTCAGAAAAAATAGCACTTATTTCTTTATCTTTATATAAATAACATATTAATAACAGTAAACAATAATCATCACTATCTAAATGGCTTGACCAAACTCTAATCTTCTTACAATTAGCACTAATTCTTTTTAATTTTTTAAAATCTTCAGTAAAATCATAAGATTCATCATTTTTATAAATTTTAGATAATACATTTCTATTAAATGGCGAAGCGCTACCAAGTTTACCAATACTTAATGATAATGGTAAACAAACTTTAATATTTTCGTTACCACTTCTTTTTAATAATCCAAAAGCAGAATCCGATGATACTATTTCTATTATGTCATTATTAATTCCAACAAAATTTTTATATTCAAAATTCATAATATCCCTTCTTATAAAATAATTATAAATTGCCAAATGTGATATCATCTCTAGATAGAGATGAAGTATATTTGGATGTCCAAAAGTTTGGACGGATTTCCCACTGGAGCGATTGTGAAAGATATCTCCGACTTTCACTCATAACGATTTAATATATAGTAAATCGATCAATTTTATTTTAATACATAATATGTATTTTTTCCAGTACCTTTTTTTATTAAAATATGATCCTCTAATAATTTGTTAATAATTTGTTTTGATCTTGTACTTCCTATATCTAATAATTTTTCTACTTCTAATCTAGTTATTTTTGTTTTTTCTTTGACATATTTTGTAATAATTTCTTCTTGAGTCATATTATTAAATTCGTTTTTATTACCTTCAATATAGTTTAAATTTGGTAATGTTATTTTAAAAACATTTTCTGATAATTCAATAATTGGTTTTAGTTTAGAGTCTTGATATTCATTTATTATCCTTCCAATACCAGTGCCATAATTTTCAACATAATTTAATCTATGAAATATTTCAGCAAAATTAGGATTTCTTGATTCAGATACACCATTGTATACATCATTTAAGGATAAAGTACTAATTAGTCCTCCAGTTGAATTAATTTCAATTCTATCATCAAATATTGATAATAATATACTACCATTAAAATAGTAATCTCTATGAATTATAGCATTTAACAATGCTTCTCTAATTGAAAAATCTGGGTAATCTTTTTTATCAATTCTTTGCAAGCCATTAAATGTTGAATTTATATGGTTAGATAAATTCATATAATAAAAAGCATCTTCTACAATTTTTAAATATGATCCAGATAATTCTTTTCTATCTTTAAATAATGTTTTATTTGTACCATCAAATATAGCACATTTAACTGTATACGGATTTTGATCAGAAAGTAAAAGTGCTAAATTATTAAATTTATTATCTGTTATCATTTTTAAACTTTTAAATTT
>CANRAT010000021.1 GCA_947628685.1 uncultured Bacilli bacterium | reverse complement strand
TAGATAAATATTCAAAGTGGTATGATTATGATAAAGAGGAGTGGGCAAATGCAGTAATATTAAGGGAATCATCAAGAGATAAAAAAGTAGGAGATATAGTAACAGTACCAGATACACAAGAAGAAATAGATTCAACAGATGTACTAGCGATGTTTGTATTTATACCAAGATATGAATATACAATAGGAAATACGTATGGAGTAGGATTGTTTGGAGATACTCCTTCAAAAAAAACACCAGGAGCAATAGATATAAGATTTGTAAGTGAAAGAGAAGAAAAGAAGAATGGGAGTGCAAAATATACAGGAAACACTCCAAGTGAATGGTATACCCATCCAGCATTTACATTTGGGGATGATGAACTATCAGGAATATGGGTAGGAAAGTTTTTAACAAGTCATTATGATCCTGGCAAGCACGCTAAACCATTAAATTGTGTAGATGAAACTTGTGATAACGCAAATAATTTAAGAATATTACCTGGTAATAAAATGTTATTAACTGGTAGTGTTTCAAGTTATTTTTATGCAACAAGATCAATGTCAAAAGAGAAAAATGTATTTGGTATTGATGCAAATATAACAAATTCACACATGATGAAAAGTAATGAATTGGGTGCAGTATTATACCTTTCACAAAGTAAATATGGAAAATATGCAAATACACTATATACTGATGTAAATAAAGAAGTTTATAAAAATGCTTCAAGTGAACATATAACAGGAATGAGTAATGGAACACCATATGGTGGGGATGTAGTTACACAATGTATATATAATGACATAATTGATAGAGGCGAAGGAAAAGGTTCTTGTGGAGGAGGGGCATCAACAACTGGAAATATATATGGTATCTATGACAATGGATATGGACAATATCTTATGGGATATTTAGAAGATGCATATAAACAAGATGAAAGTTTAAATCTTCCTTGGGGATCAACATCTACAGAAAATAAAGCGGGATTTAAAGAAAAGATTGATGAAAAATATTATAATTCATTTACAACAATAGATTATAATACGGCTTGTAATGATAAAGAATGCCTTGGTTTTGCACTATCTGAAACAAGAAATTGGTATGGTGCTAATCTTCGCAATTTGAGTTATTCAACTCCATGGCAAATTAACCGTGAAGGGGTATTTAGTGTTATGGTTGAATTTGGACAAATAAATTTATTTAGAATGTCATTTCGTGTTGTTTTAGCGCCAATTATTTGAATATTATTTATGTTTAGTTATAACTTGCAAATACTAATCTTGTACTATTATGTATGTAGTGAAGGGGATTTCATATAATAAAAAGGGAACATTCAGTTTTGACTAGTTGAATGTCTACCCTAAAAATTAGTGCGACATTTAATCATTAAAGATTAGATGTCATTTCTTTATTACTATAATCAAAATGATTAGGAGTAGTAAAATGAGAGAGATGAGACGAAGAATGCAAATAATGTATTCTCGTTTTTTCATTTTTTTCAAACCTTCCTTTTAGGATTGGAGGTAGACATCCAACAACTGATATTCCCTGTATAAATCAACTATAAATCTATATTATAAAACAAGCAAACAGATTAAAAAATGTAATAAAAATTTTAAAATTATACTACTAGTACATTAGTTAGTAATTAATACTATATAAGAAAATTTATTCAACTTTTTATTTACATTCTCCAATTTTGTTTATAATTTGTACAAATAAAAACTTTATTGAACTTAAAACTAATTGTGCTCATAATATTGTAATTTTTACTCCATTTTGATATAATTTAATTAGTATAATTAGGTGATAAAAATGGAAGAAAATAAAAAAAATAAAAACAAACTTAAAATTATTAATGATTTCCCTTTAATAATCGTAATAGCCGTTGCAATCATAGCTATTGTTTTAGTTAATCTTTATTTAGGTTCAAAGCCTTTTGGAACTATTTATAGAGATGGTTATATGGTTTTAAACGATAATATGACATATAATTTAGTTAATAAATCCATTATAAACGATGATATGGATGTAGGAGTCGCACCCGTTTATAACGGATATTATATTTATAAACAAATAGATTCATATTATGTAGGTGTGGAAGATAAAGTAGAAATAGACTATGATTATCCTATTTATAGTACAGATGGTCTTACTATTTATAATATAAATGATAATGTAATGTTAATAGATAAAAATTTTAACAGAATAGACGGTTATAAAGGTTTTTCGATAAACTATGGTATACTTTATAACGAAGGTGATAGTGATCCTGCTGATGATATAGATTACTTATTTTTATATTTAAACAATTCAATATACATAAATACACAAATCATAACAATAAAAACTCTTACTAATGAATATAATATTCCTTTAAATAGTCCTATTTATTTTAATTTACAATATATCAATTATTATACATTCGATGGTAAAAACTTTAAATATCAAAGAATAAGCGATATATATTATGATTCAATAATAAGAATTGGGAATATATCCCTTACATATGAAGAATTTTTATTAAAAATGAATTTAGCAAGAGAAACACAAGGACAAGATAATAATACAAGTAGTAATCCAAACGATGGTAATACAAGTGATGATAACCTAGATAATGAACAAAATAGTGGGGACGGTTATGTAAATCAAAATACCAATCCAGGTTCACAAGAAGTAGAATTTATTAAACCAACTGTAACTGCAAGTGAATTTACTTCTAGCGTATTTTCTATTAGTTCTAGTATAATTATTGATGATCCTACAGGAGCAATAAGTTCTAGCCCATCTTTTGAGGTGTATGAAAGTGGAAATAAATTGTTCTCACGAAAAAGAGTTAGTTCAAGTGGTGACTTTAAAATATCTGGACTTTCTTCTAATAAAGAGTATAGGATAGTAGGATCTTATAAGTATAAAAATCAAAATGGTAATGATATTATAGTAACATTTTTTGAACAAACAATTAAAACAAAAACTATAGATGGATTAGATGATATATTAATATCAAGTGATATCGGAGATAGATATCCAAACAAAATAGAATTAAAAGATTTAACCATCTTAAATAAAGATACCGAAGCAGTATTAGGTATTAAAAAAATAGTTATAAATATTAAGAAAAATGGAGAAAATGTAACTAGTTATACACTACCTTATACTAAAATTAGTAAGATATTAAAGGGAGAACCTACAACAATAACTACAAATGATAAATTAGAATCTAGTACAGTTTATAATTATGAAATAAAATTCTATGATAGAGACGATAACGAATTAAAAGCAAGAGGAGATATAAATGGAATAATTCAAACATCAAAAACTCCTCCAAAAGTAACATATACATCAAATTCTGATAAAACAAATAATCGAATAACTATAACAATAAATACAAAAAATGTAGATGAAGTTTATATTAAAGATTACAAATATGAATTGTATACTTATTCGGGAACTCTTTTAGAATCTGGAGGACTCAATCATTTAAATGATAGTTCTAATAAATTGATATTTGATTCTTTGGATTATAATTCTAATTATATTATTAAAGTTAGTGGAACTTATGATTTAGAAGATGGAAGAGAGGTTCAACAACTAGAAGAAATAATAGATTTTACAACAGTAAATTTATCAGATAATTTTATCGCTTGGTATGATGAGGATACTTTAAATGTAACTTCAGATTCAATAACTACAGATGTTTATATAAGTTTAAATACTAGCGTTTTAGAAAGAGATACTACAACTATTACACTCTATCTTGCAGATAGAGATGGTAATGACATATTAGATGAAAATGGTGAATTGAAATATTCAAAAACTTATACTAAAGCAGAATATACAAGCCCTGATAGTATTGCATATCATATAGAAAATATATTTGATAATTTGGATTCTAATACAGAATATATATTAAAAGTTAGAATAAATGTAAAACAAATAGAAAAAAATCTTTATCTTACAAAAACACTTAATCCTTCTATAAAAACAAGATCAAAAGATGCTTATATAACAATTATTAATAAGCAATTACTAGGGGATACTTTAGATTTATTATTTGAAATTTCTGATCCTGATAGTTTGATTAAAGATGGAAAGGGAATAATAGAAATTTATGAAGGAAAATATACTTCAACTAAGGATATAAATGCAAGAGCTATTTATAGAACAATCTTTAATATACAAAATTCTAATTTAGTATCTATTACTTTAAAAGATTATACATTAGATAGTTATACTGTAGTTGTAAGTGCAGATAATTATAATGGTGTAAATGTTAAAAAATATATAGAGGTTATTGGGAATTTAGAAGAAAATCCAGATTTAATAAATATAGATAGGGATATAAAAGCTTATTCAGAGATGTATGAACAGCGTTTTGTTGAAGGAAGTAATAGTAGTAAATATAATACTAAAATTAATATAAAATATAATCTTGGAGATTCTAAAACAGATCTTTATTTAGTTGATTGCAATGAAAGTACTTGTACTAACTTAGGTTATATTGATTCTGATAATAAATTTTATCCATTTAAAAATAATAACAATTATACTATAGAAGAATTAGAAAATAAACAAGGTACAGTAAAAAGAAGACTTACAATACCAAATGATAAAAAAGATGAAAACCATACATTCTATATAGTTGTAGAAAAACCAGAAATAAATTTAAGAAATGTAGAACACTTTAATATTACATCAATAGATAAAGAACTTTATACTTTAACAAGTTTGGAATATAGTACAAATTATGAAATATATAATATAGATGAAGCACGTGATTTTTATGATACAAATCTTATAAAACGTAGTGGTGAAACTAAACACTATGTCGTAACTGAAAATATTGATTTTAATACACAACTAATAACGAGTGCAATATTAAGCAATTTTGGTGGTACAATTGATTTCCAAGGATATTCAGTTAAATTATATAGAAATAATACGTCAAATTTAACTTTATTTAGTTCAATATCTAAGACTGGTGTTTTGAAAAATTTAGTTATAAATTATTCTTTAGAGTACGATGGAGTTATAACTACACTTCCAGGTTTTGTAAACACTAATAGTGGTACTTTACAAAATGTAGTTGTAAATGTCAATCAATTATATGAAAATGGTAGGGCATATGCTTTAGGATTACTCGCTTATTCAAATTCTGGAACGATTGAAAATTTTGTAGTATATTTACAAAGTGATATACATACATATAGTGCATCAAGCATTGTAACTTATACTAATAATGCCAGTGGAGTTATAAAAAATGGATATGTTACAACAGAATTAAATTCTTTATATGAAAAAAGAGTAATACTTCATGATGTTAGTGCATACCACGGTACATTTACTGTAGATAATTCTGGTACAATTGAATATGTTTATAATTTAGTTAGTGTCGTTTCTGCAGAAGAAAATTATACAAATTCGTCTAATCGTGGTATAGCAACAATAGTAAATAGGAATGTGAATTCAGGAATACTTAGAAATACACTTTCTGTTGCAACAACAACTCAAACAACAAGTAAACTTGGACCTAATATATATGGTAAAGCAGGTACTATAAAAAATAATTATTATGTAGATACAAATTTAGAGCAATTAGGTTATAATGATAGTTATAATAAAAGACTTAATCCAGTGTCTTTAAGAAATAGAGGAGTTCTAGAGGTTATTTTAAATAAAGATAATGGATTTACAATAACATCAGGATATTATCCTATGGTTAAAATGAGCAGATTTATGGATGACTATCAAAAATTAATTTCTATTGCTTATGACTATAGAGAAGCAACAGTAGATATAATTTCAGCAGAGTCAATAGATGATAATAACTTAAATGATACAAGAAAAGCAAAGGCTACTATATATGTTAATAATCCAGATAAAGTTACTGTTGATGAAGTAATTTTAGAAAATTTATCTAATGAGATAATAGATCAAAAATATGATGAAGCATCAAAGGTAACAGAACTTACTGTTGAGTTATTCTTAGATGGTAATGAAGGTAAGGCTATTAATAGTTATAATATAGTTGAAATTAAATATACAGATCCCCTAGGCGGTAAACATACAAGGACATATGATGAAACTGATAAGAGAAATATTGAAATAGAAATGTATAGATATATTAGTGATTATGAGTCTTTAGTTTCTTCTATTGATAAAAATGAAAATATATATATTATAAGTGATATAACAGTTTCAAGGGCAAATATCGATAATGTTTTATTACCTAAAGCTAGTCAAACTTATTCATCTAAATTTTTAGCTAATAATAAGACAATTGATTTTAATGACTTTAATATTACTAGAGGTTACTTTATATATAATTTTACAGGTAGACTAGAAAATCTTAAAGTAAAAAATATAAAATTTAGTTCAACTGAATTATTCATAGGATTTATTAGAGCAACTTCAGGTGGAACTATAACTGATGTTGATATAAATAATATAGAAATAACTATAGAAAGGAAAAATAATAATGTATCAACTTCATCGATTTATGTTGGAAGTTTGATAGGACAAGCACAATCAACAACAATAACTAACGCATCAGTTAACAATAGTAAAATAAGGAAAGCAACAGATGATTACTCAGGAATAATTTATTCAAATTATATAGGTGGTTTAATAGGTTATGCACCATCTACTACAATAAGAAATAGTTATGTATATAATGTAGATATAAATATTTCACTTGATACTTATATTGGATATAAATCGATTGGTGGATTAGTAGGTTACTCAAATTCTACTACAATAGAAAATACTTATGTAATCGGAAATATTGATACAGGATATTCAAATGTAGGTGGCATAACAGGAATAGATAGAAATAGTTATATAAGATATTCTTATAGTTATGTAAATATTACAAGCACAGGAGATTTTGTAGGTGGTATAGCTGGAAAATTTACTGCTAATGGTTACCGCACAGATTCAATAATTTATTGTATGAATATAGGAAAAATAATTAATAAAAATCTTAATAAAAATTATTCACAAATAGTGCCAACAAGGATAGAAAAAGTTGCAAGTAATAATTATGCTTTTGAAGAAGATGACTTTATAAGTGTAACAACAATAGATAAAAATGGCTTTAAAACTTTTGATAGAAATAATGTTTTCGATCAACAAGAATCAATTGAATCACAATATTATTTACCATATTTAAAACAAAGTTCATCGGTTGAACAATCTGCAAAAGACTTATATTATGTAGAAAAAGTAACATCAGATGATATAAAATATACGGTTGAATATGATGATGATGATGAGTGTAAAATAGGTGATATAAAAGATATATTTGATGAAAGCAAAACTATATCTTCTGATTTATATACTCATGCTTGTGCGAAATCAGCAACTTTAAATCTTGAATTACCAGGTGGTTATGAATTGATTATAACAAAAAAAGATTCTAACGAAGAGACAAATAGTGATGGAACTTTATCAATGATTAAAAAAGATAATGGAACATATACAGTTAAACCTAATGATGCATTTTTAAATTATTATACGGTTAAAATACGACATGGAGATACTACAATAGATTTAAATCTAGAAATTCCATTTTATAGGAGTGTAAGCAATCTTGATGAATGGAATAAAATATCAACAGATAAATATGAGAATGTAATATTATTAAGTGATATAAATTTAAAATCAGATGAAGAAAGTTACAAATCTTCTGCTAATAAAAATATATATAATTTACTAGGAAATGGATATGAAATAAGGTTAGAAAATTCTGATGATAATACAAGTATTAATGATCATTTAATTAATATTTTAGATGGAACACTAAGAGATTTAAACTTTAAAGATATAAAAATGTCAAATTTAAATGAAGATTATAGTGGAATGATTAGATATAATAACGGTCTAATCGAGAACTGTAAATTTGAAAATATGACAATAACTAGTAGTAAAAGTTATGTTGGAATTGTTGCTCAAAGTCCAGGAGATATTAAAAATGTAAAAATGTCTAAAATAAATGTATCAGGAGTAAGTTATGTAGGTGGTCTTGTAGGCTATAATTCTGAAGAAGTCTATAACGAAGAAAAAATAAATAATATAAATGCAAACGAAATTAACGTAACAGGAACAGGTAATTATGTAGGTGGTATAGCAGGATATATTGATTATACAATAAGTGATATTACAGCAAGTAAAATTAATGTAAAAGGAGTAAGTTATATAGGTGGTATAGTAGGTAGAGGAGATGCAACAAAAATAACTATATCAGAAAGTATGACAGAAACAACAGGTGGAAGTTATATAGGTGGAGTTGCAGGAACATATTCTTATAGTACTACAAAAACTGATATAAATGTAACTAATGTAGATATACAACAAAGTACAACAAAAAGTTCAACTTATGTTGGTGGAATATACGGAACAGGACCTGTTGTAACAAAATCTAAAGTAGATAAAGTAGTTATAGGCAAAAAATCTGATCAAGAAGAGACTTATACTAATTTTGTTGGCTCACAAGTAGGTGGGTTAATAGGTAATGGTTCAGTAACCTATTCTGAAATATCAAATTCTTATATATCTGGTAGTAGTTATGTTGGTGGGATGATAGGTAATGGTTCATATGCTAACTCATCTAATGTAGAAAGTAGCCAGATAACAAATACCGGTAGTTATACGGGTGGACTATTAGGTAATGGTTCATATTCTAATGGTTCAACCGTTACTGATTCTCAAATAAATGGAAAAGACTATACAGGTGGATTATTAGGAAATGGTGCATATTCATCAAATTCAAAGGTATCAGATACAAGTATAAAAGGAAATGATTATGTGGGTGGATTATTAGGTAATTCATCATCATATACAACTCAAGGTAATGCAGTTTTAAATGTCAATATTGAAGCTAATAATAGAGTTGGTGGATTATTTGGTCAAATTTCTAGTTCACCTACAATTCAAGATAATATGGTTTTAAAATCAACTATTACAGCAAAAGATTATATAGGAGGCGTAATAGGTTATATAAATAACAATACAACTTCTTCTCAAAATTTAATATTTAAAGGTAATTTCACGCTTGGTACGATTATTAATACTGAAAGTGTAAAAAATACAGGTAAAATACTAGGATATATTTATCAAGTACCTGCGTCAACCGATATAAGATATACATATTCATTATTTAATGGAAATGTAAAATTAAATAGTGAAGAATGTAATAGTTGTAGTTTAATAGGTACAATAGAAAATAAAAATACGGGTTCACAAACTGGATTTGGTAGTGGCGAAATAACGCTTGAGGACTTCTATGCAAAAAGTAATTTTAAAGAATATGTTGGAGATATTGAATCATTAAAAGATTATCAAATGAACTCAATTAGTGCATTAAATGAATTTGTTAAAAATTATAATACGACTAGTTATAAAGAAGCATTTGTTGAAGATGATACGACTTATTTCCCTATATTTAAAAATAATAACTATGCTAAATTTGATGAAAAATATTATGTAAAAATACCATATGATTCTGAAAGTGGAACTGTTCAAGAAGATGAATTAGGTTACTCAACTAAATATTTTATGCCAACAAACATAAGAAATTATTCTAAATTTTATAGCAACAATTTGAATATGGATTATGATATTTATGCAAGTGATGTTGATAAAATTAATTTGGAATTTTCTAAATTAAATCCAAATGCTTACTTTTATTATAAAATAGGCGATTATATATCTGAATATATAAGTATCAATAAAAGGACTTTTACAATACCATATAATTTCAAAGATTCTTTTGAAATATATATAACAAATGGAGTAAATAATAAAACTGAAAAAATAAGTGCGGATAAACTTAAAAAAACATTAAGTTTAGTAGATAATCAAGTTTATTATTTAAATGATACTTTCCTTTATTCTGAAACTTCTATTATAAGTGGAAATTTTGTAAATCTTTATAATGATAAAGTTCTTACAAGTGATGGACATATATATAATATTAGGTCAAAAGAAGAAAGTGAAGCAATTAAAGATTATACAGTTTTGGAGTCAGACATGCCACTTTATACATTCATATATAATGGTAAAACTATAAAGACATATTATAATTATTCTACAGTTGATTCTGATATAAAAGAATATCAAATATTTGTAAAGAATGGTAATATGAGTATGATTGGGGATATGAAAAACAAAAGAGATTCATATATTGTAGATTATTACAATAATAATGAAGTGCAAATAATATTAAAAGATAATGGTGTATTATACAGTATAAAAAACAATATTAAATATCCAGAGTCACTTCAAAACAGAGATATAAAAGAATTATATACAGATATTAATTCATCATCAAGTGTAGTAACTTTAAAATATCAAGATGGAACTGTTTATAAATTTGATTATATAACAGGTAAAGAGTTATTTAATAATATAACTGAACATAATGTAAGCTTCTTTGATTATGTATCATCTAAGTTATCAAATAAATCTTATAATACAATAGAATCATTAGTTTCCACTAACAAGTATGTAGAAATAGAATTACTTAAAGATAAACTTTCTAATACATCAGTAGAAGATGCTAAAAATCAACTACAGAATAATAACTCATCATCAAGTGTAAATAAAAATTATATAACTGTTTATAATGATATAACACAAAATTATGATATATATAGTATTGAGGATATAACAGAAGATGATACTTTAGAATCTGAAACAAATAAAATTTATAAAGATTATGAATTAGTACAGTTCTACGTTAATCCAAGTAAAAAATCTAATAAATTCCCATTAAACGGAGTAGTTATATTTGGACTATCTATAGTAGCAATATTAGTTTCACTAACTTTACTTATTAAAAGGAAAAAGAATTTAAAGGAGATAGCATGAAGAAATATTTAAAATATATAATAATAGTTATAATATTAGTTATAATTTCTTTAATACTTGTAATTATTAAAACAAATAAAAAAGAAACTGCATGCTTTGAAAACATAAATCTTGAAGAAATTTATAATGAAATAAATTCTTTAACGAGTTCTTCATTTGAAATAGTAGATGAATCTTCTGTTACTATGTATTTACCTCTAGATTATTATCTTATTGATGATTATTTACTAGCAGTAAATAGTAACGACGAAGATGAATTCTTCATCATCATGAAAAATTTAAATCAAAATCAATTAAATTATTTAGAAGAATTAGTAAATTCAAGAAAAGATTTGAATAAAGATAAATATAAGGAAACAAAAATAAATACATATAATAAAATTACTTATGTTGCTTTTTCAAGTGAACATAATGCTACAATCGAGGGAATAATAAGAAATTTTGTATATTGTGATTAAAGTTGCGCAAAACAATTTAAAGATAACTTACATAATAAATAAGTTATCTTTTTTTATTAAAATTTTAAACAAAATAAAAACGGGAAGTTAAATAAAAATTTTACGAGTGCTTTTTTAGTCTTGACATGTAGGGGGGGGGGGCGTGGTAGAATAGAAGTGTAAGTAAACTAAGGAATGGAAGATGAATATGAGAAAAGGATTTACACTTATAGAACTACTTGCAGTAATAGTAATACTAGCAATAATAGCATTAATAGCAATTCCACAAGTACTAAATTTAATAAGAGATTCAAAAGAAAAAAGTCTTTTAATAAGTGAGAAAAATTATATAAGAGCAGTAGAAGAAGCACTCTATGCAAAAAATATAGATGAAGAATTTAATCCAAGTATTTGTACAATTGAAAGTGATGGGAACTTATTATGTATACAAAATAGCAAAATAGAAAATTTAAAAGTTGAAGTAAATGGAACAAGACCGTGTGGAGGAGCAATAGCTTTAAATAGTTTGGAAGTTACGGACGAAACAATAAGTTTTGCTTGTGATTCTCCATCATTTGCAAAAGACGATTGGCTAACAATAATAGCAAATATAAGATTAGGAAAAGATGTATATAAAGTAGGAGAAGAAAAAGAAATAGTATTAAGTGGAGAAGAATTTAACAATCAGTCATTTACAGTAAGAATAGCAAATATTTCTAATAATGAAGCAGAAGGATGTGGGGGAGAAAATTTTTCTGAAACGGCATGTGGCTTTGTAGTAGAGTTTGTAGATATAATAACAAATCATGTAATGAATTCAGCAGATAGTGTAAATTTAAGAGGTACAAACGATGGAGGATGGCCAAAAAGTGAGCTATATGATTATGTAAATGATATAATTTATAATACATTACCAAATAAATTAAAAACAGGAATAATAGACACAAAAGTGATATCATCTCATGGTTTAGGCGACACTTCAAATTTTGAATCAATAGATAAATTATATTTATTATCAGCACATGAAGTATGGGAGAATGGAAGTATAGAGAATTTAGTGCCTAGTGACAGTGCATGGGATAACACAAGACAACTAGATTATTATAAAGAACAAGGAGTAACAGCAGATTTAGGTAAATATGCATCAGCTATAAAAAAATATAATGGTAATGGAACATCTTGGTGGCTACGCACAGCTCGTCTTGCTAAAGAAGATTTTCTAACTGTTTTATCTTGGGGAGGTCCATTTGTTCAATATCATTCTACTAATTCATTTGGTGTAGCTCCAGCATTTAGAATAGGCTAAACAAAAAAATTGTAAAAAAATAGAAAAAATAACGTTTTTCTATTTTTTAATACTTAAAATTACAGTTTTTAAATTTCTACGCGTAAAAATTTAAAATTAGAAAAAAAGCATTAACAATTTATCAAAAACGTCATTTTGATATATTTTTTAAAGTGTGATAAAAGTATATATCGAAAGGAGGTTTTTATGAAAAAATGTTTATTTATAATAACAACTTTGATAATTTTTCTAATTAATATTGACTTTACACATGCACTATCACAAGCAAAATTTAGATTAGGTGAAAGAGTACCTGATATGCATATAGAATCTGTAATACCAGATGATGTACATAATGGAGTACCATTTATATTAAGGAGGCATGATAATGAGTTTGTTTACTGTATCAATCCATTTGATCACTTAAATACAACAGAATATTACAAAGGATATTCTTATAATGATAGTATGTTTAATATAACAAATGAGCAATTAAATCAAATGAATATAATAGCTTATTATGGATATGGATATGAAAATCATACAGATTTAAAGTGGTATGGAATAACGCAATTTTTAATATGGAAGACATTAAATTTAGATGATATCTATTTTACTAATACAGGCAAGATGAGAATAATTGCTTATGAAGATGAAGTAAAAGAGTTAGAAACATTAGTTAAAAATTATAAGAAATTACCAAGTTTTAGTGGGAATAACTATGATTATACAATTAATAGTAATTATGAGGAAATTGACTTAAATGAAATACTTAATAATTATGAAATTAAAGATTCTAATATTGAAGCAAGTATAATAGACAATAAGTTAAAAATTAAAACAGAAAAAGAAGGTAATTATGAAATAACTTTTGTAAAGAAAAGTCCTATTACAAGAGACTATGAATTATATGGTTTAAAGGGGAGTCAATCTCTATTATTTCCAGGTAAGATAGATGATATAGAATTTAAAGTTAATATAACTGTAGATAGTGGTACGGTAACACTACATAAGTTCGATAGTGAAGGAATAAAAAGGGAAGATGCTACACTAAAAGGAGCAATATATGGTATATATAGGGATAATGAACTTATAAATACAATAGAAACTGATGAAGACGGTATAGCATATATAGATGAATTACCATATGGTAAATATTATATAAAAGAAATAACGCCTAGTCTGGGATATGAATTAGATGAAAAAATTTATGAATTTGAAATAACAAAAGATACTAAGGATTATGTAATTAATTCTTATGAAAATGTTATAAAGGGGAAAGTTACTTTAAAAAAACTTGATAGTGAAAGAATAAAAAGGGAAAATGCTACACTAAAGGGGGCAATATATGGTATATATAGGGATAATGAACTTATAAATACAATAGAAACAAATGAAGAAGGTATAGCATACCTAGATGAATTACCATATGGTAAATATTATATAAAAGAAATAACGCCTAGTTTGGGATATGAATTAGATGAAAATATCTATAGATTTGAAGTAACAGAAAAAACAAAAAATATTATAATTTATTCTAATGAAAACGTAATAAAGGGAAAGTTCACTTTAAAAAAATATTACGGAGAAAATGGAGAATATAATCTAGAAGATGGCGCTATTTTTGAAATATATGATATTAATAATAATTTAATAAAAACTATTGAAACAAAAGATGGAATAGCAAAACTAGAACTCGATTATGGTAAATATTATGTAGTTCAAGTTAAAGGTAAAATAGGTTATAAATATGTAGATAGTTTTGAAATACTTGTAGATGAAAAAAAAGAATATACTTTTGACTTATATGATGAAAAAGAAGTCTTAATTGTAGAAGTTCCAAATACAAGTAAAAATGATTATAATAGATTAATACCAATATTATTTATTATAGTTGGGATAGTATTAGTTAGAAAATCAGAACAAATGTCAAAAAAGAAAGTTTAATTTTACTTAAACTCTCTTTTTATATTATTTTTCTTATATCGTTTATTGCAGGAACGATTATAGGATATCTACCTGTTTTATCATAAATAAATGACGATAAATTAGTTATTAATTCTGATTTAATATCGTTAAATATACAATTTACTTTTAACTTATTATTTATAATATTATTTGCTTCGTTTTCTATTTCTTTTAATAAATCTAAATTTTCTTGTATAAGTACAAATCCTCTTGTAGTTATATTAGTAGACATAATAAGTTTTCTATTTGATGTATCTATATTTGCAATTACAACAACAATACCATCACTAGACATAATTTTTCTTTCTCTCATGACAGCATTTCCAATTTCTCCAACACGATTACCATCTACATAAACATCTCCAGCTTGTACACTTTTATCTTTTTTGATAACTCCTTTATAAAGTGATAATACATCACCATTTTCAAGTATAAAAGTATTTTCTTTTGGCATTCCACATTCGATCGCTAAATCAGCATGACTTTTAAGCATTCTATATTCTCCGTGGAAAGGCATGAAATATTTTGGCTTAATTAATCTTAACATTAATTTCAATTCTTCTTGATTACCATGTCCAGATGTATGTACATCGTTAAGTGATGTATTAGTATATACTGTAACACCCTGTAAATATAATTTATTAATTATTCTAGATATACTTAAAGCATTACCTGGTATAGCAGAAGATGAAAATATAACAACATCATCATCTTGTAATTTTATTTGTTTATGTGAATTATTTGCAATCCTAGAAAGCGCGGCTAAAGGTTCACCTTGGGAACCTGTACATAAAAGACATACTTTTTCAGGTGGTAAAGTATTTGCTTCTTCTGGAGTAATAAATATATCCTTATGTTTAATATATCCAGACTCAAAAGATATTTCTATATTACTTTCCATACTTCTTCCAAATATAGCAATCTTTCTATCATTTCTTTTACAAGTATCAACTATGTGTTTTAATCTATATATGTTTGATGCAAAGGTTGCTATGATAATTCTGCTTTTAGTTTGTGAAAATATATGAGAAAGGGCAGCATCTACTTTAGATTCACTTATACTAATTCCTTCATTTAAAGCATTAGTACTATCACTTAATAAAAGTGATACCCCTTTATCACCAATCCTTGCCATCTTATGCAAATTAGCCATAGGACCAATAGGAGTTAAGTCGAATTTAAAATCTCCCGTTGTAACTATAGTCCCATTAGGTGTATGTATAACTATGCCATGAGAATCTGGGATAGAATGTGTAGTTCTAAAGAATTCAACAGACATAGTTTTAAATTTTACTTTTGTATTTTCATCATATATATATAAATTTTTATAATTAATATTTTTTTCTTCTAGTTTTCTTCTAATAAGTCCAGCAGCCTGATTTGGACAGTATATTGCTGGAACATTTACAGTTTGAAGTAGGAATGGAATCCCACCTATATGATCTTCATGCCCATGAGTTATAAAAAGGGCTTTTATTTTATTTTCATTTTTTTTAATAAATGTGAAATCTGGAATAATATAATCTACTCCAGGTAACTCTCCTGATGGAAATGTAATTCCTACATCTGTAATAATAAGTTCATTTCCAGTCATAAAGCAATACATATTTTTTCCAACTTCTCCAAGTCCACCTAAAGCAAATATTTTAGTATCATTTGTATTATTTATAATTTTCAAATTTTCACCTCCTCATTCAAGTTAATTCGACTATACAATTATACTATTAAAATTAAAGTTTGTCTAGTATTGAAATATACAGTTATATATTGAAAAAATTAATAAAGTATGATATCCTTATGTAGGATGGTGATAAAATGAGTAAAGGTTTAAAAATAGGAATTGTAATAGTAGTTATAGTTTTGCTACTAGGTATGTTTATAGGTGGTAGATATAATTCACTAGTAAGCAAAGAAGAAGCAGTTGATAGTGCTTTAGCAGATATATCAGTACAACTTGAAAGAAGAGCAGATTTAGTACCTAATTTAGTAAATACAGTAAAAGGGTATGCATCTCATGAAAGTGAAGTAATAGATAAAGTTACAACTGCAAGAGAAAAATTAGCAGGGGCTAAAACAGTAGATGAGATGTCTAGCGCAAACAATGAATTGACTACCGCACTAAATAATTTATTTGTAATAGTAGAAAATTATCCAGATTTAAAATCAAATGAGAATTTTATAAATCTACAAGATGAACTTGCTGGAACAGAAAATAGAATAGCAGTATCTAGAAAAGATTATAATGATGCAGTTAATTCTTACAATGCATCAATAAAAAAATTCCCAACTAATATCTTAGCTAATCTATTCGGATTTGATAAAAAAGAATATTTTGAGACTAGTGAGGGAAAAGATGAAGTTCCTGAAGTTTCATTCTAATAGGATTATTTATTTAATCCTTATCTTTTTATCTTTAACTTTTATATCAAATGTTAAGGCAATAGTAAGTCCAACTAACAATTTTTATGTAAATGATTATGCCAATATAATAGATAGTGAAACAGAAGAATATATACTAAATAAAAGTGTTGCTTTAAATAATGTAGATGGAACTCAAATAGTTGTTGTCACAGTTCCTTCTTTAGATGGAATGTCACTTGAAGATTATTCACTTGAATTATTTAGAAGTTTTGGTATAGGAGATGAAGAAAAAAATAACGGATTACTTATATTAATTGCTAAAGAAGAAAGATTATCTAGAATTGAAGTAGGATATGGTCTTGAGGGAATACTTCCAGATGGTAAAACAGGTAGATTTCAAGACATTTATATGATTCCTTATTTTAAGGAAGATAATTTTAGTGAGGGAATAAGAAACGGGTATGATGCTTTTTACTCAGAAATAGTTAAGTTAAATAATTTAGATTTAGAGTATACTAATCCTAAAGGTACTAATAATTCTGAACTTTTTGGTATTACTATTTTAGGTATATTTTCAGGTATAGTTTTAGGAGTTATTTCTAGATATACTAAAAAAAGAGATAAATTCTCTTTAGTTTATGGAATTGTATTTTTAATATTATTTTTCTTGTTACCAAACTATTTTGGTGCGTTAATTACAAATTTATTCGCATATTTCTTTACTGCATATGCATCAATTGATATGCTTTACTTCTTTACATTCTTTGGAGGTAGAGGGTCCGGTGGTGGATTTAATGGCACAAGCGGTGGATTTAGCGGTGGTGGAGGTTCCACTTTAGGTGGAGGAAGTTCACGACATTTTTAAGCAAATTTATTTGCTTTTTTTTGAAGAAAAAAAGACCTAAGTCTTTTATCTGTTATAATATTCAACTATTAGTGAATCGTTAATCTCACCATTTAATTCAGTTCTTTCAGGATATCTTACATAAGTTGCTTCCATTTTAGATGCATCATAAGAAATAAAATCAACTCTTCTTGAAATTGCTTCTAAAGATGCTTTTACAACTGCAAGTTCTCTATCAGATTCTTTAATAGCTATAACATCACCAGGTTTACATCTATAAGAAGGTATATCAACTTTTTTACCATTTACAGTTATATGTCCATGGTTTACAAGTTGTCTCGCACCTTTTCTAGTAGTTGAAAAACCTATACGATATACTAAATTATCTAATCTGCTTTCAAGTAATTTGAATAAGTTCTCACCATGAACACCTTTCATTTTACCTGCTTCATCAAAAGTTTTTCTGAATTGTTTTTCGTTTAAACCGTACATAAATCTAACTTTTTGTTTTTCTTGTAATTGAATTCCATAGTTAGATAATTTTTTAGCTTTTTTACTTCCATGTAGTCCAGGTGCATATGGCTTTCTTGAAAGTTCTTCACCTGTTTCTAAAGTAGAAAATCCTAAACGACGGCTAACACGATAACTTGATTTTGTGTATCTTGACATAATTACTCCTTTCTTACGAAAAGAATCCAAGCCTAATTATAGGGTGTTTGTTTTAATATTTTCGTTAATAAGCTTTAACTACTAATAAAACATAAAGCAACAAACACGTTATAAAAATCAAAGATTGCTTAATTCGCAAGTATAATTATATTATTAATTTTATTTATTGTCAATAAATTTTATGAATAAAATAATAAAATTATTAATATTTCTTGACTTCGCACATTAATTTAATATAAAATTAGGTTAGGAGGTAAGGTATGACAAATTGGGATAAGGAATATTTAAAATTGTGTAAAAAGATATTAAACGAGGGTGTTGAAGTAGAAAATAGAACAGGTACTAATACAATAAAAGTACCAAGTTATAATTTTCATTTTGATTTAAGCAAGGAATTTCCAATATTACAAACAAAGCAATTATTTTTTAAAAATGCTATAACAGAAATACTTTGGATATATCAGGCACAAACAAACGATGTAAGATGGCTACATGAACGTGGTAATAAAGTTTGGGATGAGTGGATGATAGATGATGATGGAATATATAGAACCTATGAAATTATTAATGGAGAAAAGGTTTTAAAAAGCGAAAAATATTTTGGAAAAGAATTTTCGGGAACAATAGGGACAGCTTATGGTTGGATTGTAAATAAATATAAACTTACAGATTATTTATTAAATTCTTTAAAAAATAATCAATCAGATAGAAGAAGAGTAATCTCACTATGGCAAAATGAATGGTTAGATCAAGCTGTACTTCCATCTTGTGTTTGGTCTAGCGAATGGGATGTAACTGATGGTAAATTAAATGCTTGGGTACACCAAAGAAGTTGTGATGTTCCACTTGGACTTCCATTTAACGTCACACAGTATGCAACTCTTTTAACTTTAATTGCTCAAGTAACAAATCTAGATGTGGGCACACTTGATTGGTCTATAAAAGATGCACATATTTATGTCAATCAGATAGATGGAATTGAAAAACAAATAAAAAGAGAACAATTATATGAAAAATTAAATAGACTTTCTTTAACAGATTTGAAATTATTAAAACAAAAACTAGAAGATGAACAGTTTGAAAAAGAAATAACAGAAGAAAATGATACAACTCTAAAGATTGTAGATATTTTGTTAACTGATGAAAAACCATATTTATGGGTAAATCCTGATATTAAAGATTTTTATGATTTTGATAATTCAAAAGAATTAAAAGATATAAAAGTTAAGCAATATAAACATATGGGAAAAATAAAATTTCCAATTGCTCAGTAAGAGGTATGTATGAACTTAAGTATAATAGCAGCCATAGGTAAAAATGGCGAATTAGGTAAAAATAATGATTTAATTTGGAAATTAAAAGAAGATATGAAATTCTTTAAAACTACTACGATTGGTCATACAGTAGTTATGGGAAGAAACACATATGAATCATTACCAAAAATATTACCAAATAGAAAAAATATAGTTTTAAGTACACATGATATAAATAATAAAGAAGTTGAAGTTTATAAGAACATTAAGGACTTTTTAACAAAATATAAAGATTTTAGTGATGAAATATTTATAATAGGAGGCGCATCAGTATATAGTGCATTTATAGATATGGTAAATAAAATGTATTTAACAGAAATAGATGCAACATGTACTTCTGCAGATGTATATTTTCCAAAATTTAATTTAGATAGTTGGATAAAAGAAGAAATATCAAGTATAGAAGAAAATTCTATAAAATATAAACATGTTTTATATAAGAAAAAGAAATAGTTTCGTTTTTAAGAGTAGAATGAATACGCCCAAAATAATAGTATAAAACATAGATAAAAAATATTGTCGAATTTTAAAAAAATATGATATAATTATAATAGGTGATTGCAATGGATAATTTAACACTTATTATGGTAACGCTTTTTATTATATGTGTAGGCCTTATTATAGGTGTTTTAAACTTTGTACAAAGCAAGAAAAATAAAAAAATAAAGAAAACTTTAGAAAAACTTGAAATAGAAAAAAATAAACTTGCTACATCTCCAATAGTACCGGAACTAGCAAAAGTAGAAAATTTTTTAAACAACGATAAGTTAAAAGCCATGTATGATGAGTGGTCTAATAGATTAAAACAAATTAAAGAAGTACAAATTCCTAAATTATCAGATATGATACTTGATGCAGAGTATTCTTTATCTCAAATGGATTATAAAAGTACAATGTATAAAATTGCCAAACTTGAAATGGAACTATACAAAGTACGTACTAATTCTGACTTTTTATTTGGTGAGATTAAAGATTTAACATCAAGTGAAGAAAGAAGCAGAACAATAATAACAGGATATAAAGCAAGGTATAGAACACTCTATCAAAAATTTACTGATTCAAAAGCAGAATATGGTGAGTTTGGTGATATTGTAAATACTGAATTTGAAGTTATTGCTAAAAGATTTGAAGACTTTGAAAATATAATGGATAATAATGAATTTACAGAAATTGATAAAATATTAAATATAATAGATGAGTTATTAAATCATATGGCAGTTGTTATAGAAGAAGTTCCATCTATAGTCCTTATGACTAATACAGTAATTCCAAAAAGAGTAAAAGAAGTAGAAGATACATATAACGAAATGATAAAAGAAGGATATCCTTTAGATTATTTAAACGTTGAGTATAATATAAAAGAAATAAACAACAAAGTTAACGAAATCATCGAAAGAACTAAGAAATTGGATATGAATCAAAGTTTACTTGAGTTAAAAGTACTTATGGAGTATTTTGAGACAATATTCAAAGATTTTGAAAAAGAAAAAATAGATAGAAAAACTTATGAAGAAAAATTGTTATCATTTAGTACTAAATTAACTAAGATAAATAGTGTAGTTGATGATATATATAATAAGATAGATGAAGTTAAGAATATTTATAATTTAAAAGAAAATGATATTGTCGTATTAAATGAAATTAGAGATGAATTAAATAATTTAAATACTAACTTTAAAGTATTGCAAGATCATACAAAGTTTAATAATACATTTGCTTATTCTAAATTAGTTCAAGAAGTAGAAGGACTTTCTAATAATTTATCTCATACTGAAGAAAAATTAGATAATCTTTTAAATGTAATAGGTGGAATGCGTGATGATGAATTAAGAGCAAGACAACAATTAGAAGAAATTAAATTAGTTCTTAAAGATTCTAAATTACAGATAAGAGATTATAAATTACCTGTTATTCCAGATAGTTATTATGTAGAACTTAATGAAGCAAATAATGCTATTAAAGAAATAGTAAAAGAATTAGATAAAAAACCTATTACGATTGAAGTATTAAATACAAGAGTTGATACAGCACGCGATTTAGTTTTAAAATTATATACTAAAACTAAAGATATAGTTAGAAATGCTATGTTTGCTGAAAAAGCAATTGTATATGGAAATAGGTATAGAAGTGTAAATACTGATTTAAATAATAATTTAAATATGTCTGAGAAACTATTCTTTAATGGAGAATATAAAAAATCATTTGAATTAACAGTAAATCTTTTAAATAAAATAGAGCCTGGCATATATAATAAAATATTAAATTTATATAGTATTAACAATCAGAAAAAATAATTAGGCAAACCTAATTTTTTTTTAGTCTTGACACGGGGGGGG
>CANRAT010000020.1 GCA_947628685.1 uncultured Bacilli bacterium | reverse complement strand
AAAACTTGACATAAAAAAACCTTATTGTAAAAAGGCTGGCTTTACATTTTAATTTATATCAACTGCCAAACTCCGGATAAAGTGAGTTTAGTTAATATTACTCTCATTATATAATTTTATTTTTAATTTGTATTAACTAAAGATAGAAAAAGGTCTATCTTTTTTCTATATTATCTGATATAATTATATAGAGTAGAGTGTGATATCATGAAAGATAATAAAGGACAAGCATTGGTAGAATTTATTATTATATTACCTATATTTTTACTACTTATAATATCAGTTATAGATTTTGGGAATATTATTTCTAAAAAATATTCTTTAGAAAATGATATAGATACAATATATGATTTATATAAAAATGAAGAATACCAGAATATAGATGAATATGCTAAAGAAAAAAACTTAACTGTTAATTATAAAAAGCAAGATGAATTTTTAAAAATTGAATTAAGTAAAGATATAAATATAATGTCTCCAATATTAAATATAATATTTGGTAAAGATTATAAAATAACAGTTGAAAAGAGCATATATGAATAACAAAGGACAAACACTTGTAATATTTGTAATAATAATTCCTCTACTTCTTTTAATACTTTCTCTTGTAATAGATATAGGATTATTTTCTATAGAAAAAAGAAAAATAAGTAATAATACAGAAGATGCTTTAGAATATTATTTAAAAAATGTTAATGATATCAGCGTAAAAGAAAAAACAGAAAAACTATTAAACGAAAATTTAGAAGATATAGATATATTAATTAGTGATACTGAAAGTAATATTGAAATAACAGTAAAAAAAGAATATAAAGGATTATTTAGAAAATTTTATGATAATAATATTACTATTAAATATATTGGAAATAAAGAAAATAATAAAATTATAAAAGGGTGATAGTATGGCTTTAAATAAAGCAAAAGTATTTACAATTACATCAGTTAAAGGTGGCGTTGGAAAAACAACAACTCTACTTAATTTAGCAGGTATATATTCTAAAATGGATAAAAGAGTATTATTAATAGATTTAGATCTTTCATCAGGTGATATAGCGAGTATTTTAAATTTAAACTATACTCCTGATATATATACACTATATGAAGATATGTGTAATAACAAATTCACTAATTTAGATGATTATGTCACACCTTATAATGAAAATATAAAAGTTTTACCTGCACCTAAAGATCCTAGATTTGGAAGAAAAATTGAAAGTAAAGTACTTAATGTTATATTATATAAGGCTAGTATGAAATTTGATATTATATTAATAGATACAAGTCATTTATTAACTGATATTAATCTTTTTGCCCTAGATTATAGTGATGAGATTTTATACATCTTAAATAATGATTCTATGAATTTAAAGAACATGAAAACAATGGTATCAATATTAAATGATATGAATAAGACAAATTATAAAATAATACTTAATGAATCAAATACTAAAGATAAAAATTATTATAATAAATATGATATTAAAAATATAATAAATAAAAATGTTAACTATATAATACCTTCTAATTTCTATATAAAAAATATAGATAAATATATAATAGATGGTAAAATATTAACTCTTAAAGACAATATATACAAAAAATATAAAAGCGCAATTAAAATATATAACCTAATAGCTTTAGATATATTAAAAGGATAGTGGATTAAATGATAAAATCATTCGTAGAAGAATTTGAAGTAAAAGAAGAAAAAAATTTAAAATCTTTAACTGATTATGAAACATTCTCTAACAAAAAACTATTAGATGAACTTAGAAATAAAATAATACAAAATTTAATAGATAATAAAAGAGATGGTATAATCACATCTGAATATTTAAAAAAAGAAATAGATAAAGCATTAGAAGGATATGATTTAAGCGTTGTTGAAAGAAGTTATATCAATACTTTAATAGATAATGAAATAAATGGTTGTGGACCTATTACAGAATTATTAGAGGATCCTAGTATAACTGAAATAATGGTAAATGGAACTAATGAGATATATATAGAAATAGATGGAAAACTCATAAGAGATGATAGTATATCATTTATTAATCAGGACCACATCATAAGAACAATACAAAGATTAATTCAACCAATAGGAAGAACAATAGATACATCAAATCCTATGGTAGATGCGAGATTAAAAGATGGATCTAGACTTAATGCAATTATCCCACCACTTAGTATAAATGGTCCTGTACTTACAATTCGTAAATTTAAGAAAGAATTAATTAGTATAGAAGATTTCTTAAGAAATGGAACTATGACTCCATATATGGCAAGATTTATAGAAGCATGCGTTAAAAGTAAAATGAATATTATAGTATGTGGAGGAACAGGAAGTGGTAAAACAACACTTTTAAACGTTATGTCATCTTTCTTAAGCGATGATGAACGTATAATAACAATAGAAGATGCGGCAGAATTAAAATTAGAACAAGACCACGTAATTTCACTTGAAACGAGAAGGACAAACTATGGTGGTAGTGGAGAAGTAACAATAAGAGATTTAGTTAGAAATTCACTTCGTATGAGACCTGATAGAATAATAGTTGGAGAAGTACGTGGAGGAGAAGCATTTGACATGATGCAGGCTATGAATACAGGTCATGAAGGTAGTATGACCACACTCCATGCCAATAGTCCTAAAGACGCATTAAACCGTCTAGAGACAATGGTATTAATGGCAGTTGAAATACCAATTAAAGCAATAAGAGAATATATAGAAAATGCAATTGATATTGTAATAAATATATCACGTCTTACTGATGGTAAAAGAAAAGTAACAAGTATATGTGAAGTAGTAGGATTTGATAAAGATGAAATAAAATTAAATGAAATATTTGCTTTTAAGCAAAATGGTTTAAAAGAAAATGGAGAAGTTATAGGTGAGTTTATATTAAATAAAGCAACACCTGAAATTTATGAAAAACTAAAATCACGTGGTATAACTAATCTAGTTGATATATTTGAATAGAGGTGAAATATGGAGGGGTTAAGTATAGATTATATTGATAGTACTTGTGAAGATGTATATGTAACTTATACTCCTTCATATTTAGTAAAAAACTATACCTATCAAATATTAAAAAATAATGAATTAACATATACAAGTGAAAATTTAACAGATATAGCGTCAATCACATTTGATAAAACAGGCACATATATAATAGAAATAACAAATAATTATTATGATGGAACATCTGATACACTAAAAAGTGGTGAATATAAAATAGATAAAGAACCACCTATAATAAATGTAAAAGATAATACATATAAAATTAAAAAAAATGAAAAACTTAATATAGATATAAAAGCAACAGATATGGTAGATGGAGATCTAACAAGTAAAATAACATCTAATATAGACTCTATAGACTTTAAAAGTGAAGGTATTAAAAAAGTAGAATATAGCGTTAGTGATGCAGCATCAAATACTACTACAAAAACTATATATGTAACTGTAACTAAAGATTATTCTACTTTAATTAAAGTAGGACAATTTGGAATATTAATTTCATTATTAGTAGTAATACTATTTTTAATTAGATATATAAGAAGTTTAAAATTAGAAAAAAGATTTTCTAAATTCACGATAAATTCATCAAAAACTAGGTCATCATCATTATTAGATATCTTACATAAAGATTATTTAGATTTTATAGGAAAAATATCTAAAATATTATCAAAATCAGCAGTATTAAAAAAACATTCTAAAAGATATGATAAGATTTCTTTAACACTCTGTAATGGTGAAGATAGTATGAATTTTATATCTAGAAAAATAGTAGTTGGAGTATTATTTATACTATTTACTGTACTTGTTGGTTTCATTAATTCACGTATAGTTGGAGTAATTGAGATACTTATATCATTTATTATAGGCTTTTTAACACTCGATATAATATATCGTTATAAATATATAAGATATAAAAAGAAAATAGAAAAAGATTTACTAGAAGCAATAACTCTTATGAATAATGGATTTAAAGCAGGCATGAGTATTATGCAAGTAGTATCTTTAGTATCTTTAGAATTAAAAGGACCAATTGCAAAAGAATTTGAAAAAATAGAACTTGAGATAACGCTTGGATTAGATATTGAAGTTGCATTTAAAAGATTTGCAAAAAGAGTTAAAAGTGAAGAGGCTATTTATTTAGCATCAAGTCTATCAGTATTAAATAAAACGGGTGGTAATATAATTGAAGTATTTAATTCAATAGAAAAGAATATGTTTGCACGAAGAAAATTAAATAATGAATTAAAATCACTTACTTCAAGTTCTAGATTAGTTATGTATGTATTAATGTTTATACCAATTATATTTGTAGTATTTATAAATATAATAAATAAAGATTATTTTGAGCCATTACTTACAAATAAAATTGGAATAATAATTATATTACTTATGATTATTATATATACAACATATATTATAGTGGTCAGAAAAGTACTTAATGTAAGGAGGCTCAAATGATTAGTATAATAACAAGAAAAATATATAGATCAAAAGACATAGAAAATATACAAAGCAAAATAAATATGTTAGGTGATAATACTGGATTAAAATTTAATGCAGAAGAATTCCTATTTACTAGAATAGTGACTACTATATTACTTTCAGTAATGCTTATATTCTTTTATAATAAATATATATTAATACCATTCATAGTAGTTATTTATTATAATTTATTCTATTATGTATTAATAACAAATAAATTAAATAAAAGAGTAAAGAAGTTAGATGATGAGGCACTTACATTCTTTTCAATTCTAACACTCACATTAGAATCAGGAAAGAATTTAGAAAATGCCCTTGAGGTTACTTGTGATAGTTTAGATAGCGAATTATCAAAAGAATTTAAAAAAAGTTTACTTGAAATGAAATTTGGAAGAACACTAATGGAAGCATTACAAGATTTAAAGAAAAGAATTCCATCAGAAGCAATAGATAATATTATATTAAATATGTTAGAAACTAATATATTTGGAAATAGTATAATAGAGACTATGAATTCTCAAGTAGATTATTTAAGAGAAAAACAAATAATGGATATAAAGGGTGAGATAAATAAAATTCCAAATAAAGTAAGTATAATATCAGTTATATTTATAATACCTCTTATATTACTTATCGTACTTGGACCGTTTATTATAGAATTATTATAAGGAGGAACTATGAAATATTACATGCTTGGAATAAAAGGGACTGGAATGAGTGCTTTAGCGCTATTATTATCTGATTTAGGATTTAATGTAGTTGGATATGATGATGCTAAAGAACACAGATTTACAGAAGATAAATTATTAGAGCGAAATATTAAAATATATTCCGATATTAATGATGAGATGGATAGTGATACTATAGTAATTTATTCTCCTGCACTTAGATTAGATGAGCACAGTGAACTTATAAAGGCTAAAGAGATGAATTTAAAAATATATGAATATCAAGAAATGCTTGGTAAACTTACTAAAATGTTTAAAACTATCTGTATATCAGGTTGCCACGGTAAAACGACAACAACATCTATGTTAAGTCATATTATGAGTGACATGGAAGGGTGTAACTACATAATAGGTGATGGAAGAGGACATGGAGATAAAAATTCTAATAAACTTATACTTGAAGCATGCGAATATAGAAGACATTTTCTAGCATATGATCCTGAATATGTAGTAATAACTAATATAGAGATGGATCATACAGACTATTATAAGAGTATGGACGATATGATACTCGCTTATCAAGAATTTGCAAACAAAGCAAAAAAAGTAGTAATAGCATGCGGAGATGATCCTTATACTCACTCGCTTAATGTAAATCCACAAATATATTATTATGGACTTAATTCTGATAATGATATAGAAGCAAGAGATGTCGAATATAGAAACGATGGAACTAGTTTTGATGTATTTATAGAAAATGAATATTATGGACATTTTGATTTGCCTTTATTTGGTAAGCATATGTTACTTAATGCACTTGCTGTAATAGCGGTATGTCATTATGAGAGAATGGATGCAAGAGATGTTGCAAAATCACTTAAAACATTTAAAGGTGCAGAAAGGCGTTTCAAAGAAACTGTTATAGGTAATAATATAATAATAGATGATTACGCACATCACCCAACAGAAGTAAAAGTAACAATAAAAGCAGCAAGACAAAAATATCCAGATAAGAAAATAATTGCAGTATTCAAACCACATACATTTTCTCGCGTAGAGGAATTTAAAGAAGAATTTGCTCAAAGTTTAAACTTAGCAGATAAAGCATATGTTATGGATATAAATTACGATAGAGAAAAAAAAGAAGATTATCCAAATACAAATGCATATACAATAATAAATTTACTAGATAATGGAGATTATATAGAACAGGGAATGGCTGATAAACTAATAGATTATGATAATGCAGTAATATTATTTATGAGTAGCAAAGAAATATACTTACTTGAAGATGAATATAAAAAATTATTAGAAGAAAAATTAAATTAATAAAGTACGGAGTGTGATATTATGAGTAACAAAAAAAAGAAAATAGGATTTAAATTAATATTATTAAGTTTATTACTTATTCCTGGATTACAAGTTTTATTTATTATAGGATTTAATTCTAATTATTTAATTAGATTTCCTTTCTTTATAGCAATCTTAGTTTTAACAATTATATTGATAGGATTACTTATACTTGGATTTTACTTGTTTTCAAAAAATAGAGGTGCAAATAAAAAACGACTTAGAAAATGGGTTAAAGTAGTTATGGGAATTTTCTATACATTTTATATTGTAGGGTGCGTTGGTTTTGTTTTGCTACTATACGGCCCTAATGAAAAATTCAAGACATGGCTTATTACAACTGCAATGCAGACAATGAATCACCAATATTACTGTAAATGGTTTTATGATGATGAGGCTATTAACTACGTATTAAATAATAATTATGTAGAAGAAAGTGGCGAATCAACAGATCCTAGTTTAGTAGATAAAAAACCACAAAAAGAATATAAAAATGAATATGAAAAACAAGTTTTAGATGTAGAGGAAGGTACACCTTATAAAATAATTGAACTTAATGTAAATGGTTGTAAGGGATATTTGGCAGTCGTCTATGATCCATCTAAAGTTAAACTTGCTGTAACACCTTATGTAGGTACAAGAGGACAGTATGTAACTCAAATGGCTGATAGTAGTAACGCATTACTTGGAATAAATGGTGGTGGATTCTATGATCCAGGAAATAATAGTTCTGGTGGCGCACCAACAGGAATAACAATAAGTGATGGTAAAATTATTACGAATGGAGAATATGGTACTAATACACAAAGTGGTGGAATAATAGGCTTTAATAATGACAATGTATTATTGTTATTAAAAAATACTACCGCTAAAGAAGCAATAGAGATGGGAGTTAGAGATGCGATAACTTGGGGTCCATTTTTAATAGTTAATGGTAAACCTTCATTTATAAAAGGTAATGGAGGTTGGGGCTATGCTGCAAGAAGTGCAATAGGTCAAAGAGAAGATGGAATAGTACTACTATTAGTAATAGATTCAAATTCTATTAGAACAAAAGGTGCAGACATGGTTGATTTAACTGAAATAATGCAAAATTATGGAGCTATTAATGCTGCTAATCTTGATGGAGGTACATCAAGTGTAATGGTAATGCCAAAGGATATAGCTCAGAGTTTATATAATGCACCATGTAAGGATTATAGAAACGATACTTACTGTGCAATAAATGATCCAATAGATGGAGATTTAAAACATCAAACAAGGCCAATTGCCGATGCATGGGTCGTTGTTGAATAAATTAGGGAAACCTAATTTTTTTTGATTTTCTATTGACACGGGGGGGGGGGCGTGGTAAAATGGAAGTGTAAGGATAGTGATATGTATGAAAAAAGGATTTACTTTAATAGAACTCTTAGCAGTACTATTAATACTAGCATTTATATCTTTAATTGCTATTCCACAAGTATTAAATTTAATAAGAGATTCAAAAGAAAAAAGTTACTTAATAAGCGCACAAAATTATGTAAGAGCAGTAGAAGAGGCACTTTATATAGAAAATATAGATGAAGAATTTAATCCAAATGAATGTAAGATAAAAAGTGATGGAAATCTGTTATGTGACACTGGAGAGTTAAAAATTGAAACAGGTGGATCTAGACCAAATAATGGAAATATATATTTAAAAAATAAAACAATAAAAAGAGTATTAAATATAGAGTATAGTGGAACAGAAAAATATGTAACAAAAGATATAGATGATAGTGAATATAAATTGACAGAAGAATATATACCTATACCAAATCTTATGGATGATACATTAACTCCAGTAATATATGATGGAGAAAATTGGATAATAGTAGATAAGACAGATAAGTGGTATGACTATGATAAACAAGAGTGGGCAAATGCAGTAATATTAAAAAGTGGAGTAAGTAATGAAATAGGAACAAAATTAACATTACCAACATCTAGTACTGATATTGAATCATCAGATGTACTAGCAATGTTTGTATTTATACCAAGATATGAATATACAATAGGAAATACATATGGAGTATGGCTAGAAGGAGCAAGTGAACCTAGCGAGTCAACCCCAGGAGCAATAGATATAAGGTTCGTAAGTGAAACAAGAAAAAATAATGGAAGTGCAGCATATACTGGAAGTACACCAAATAATTGGTATACACATCCTGCATTCACATTTGGTAGTGATGAATTAAGTGGATTTTGGGTAGGGAAGTTTAAAGCAACAGGAAGTTCTGAAGATCCAACAATATTACCAAATCAAAAAGGCTTATATATGACTAATATAAGTGAGTATTTTGAAATTGCTAAAAAATTTAATAATTATATAAGTGGAGATTCACATATGACAAAGAATAGTGAGTGGGGAGCAGTGGCATATCTTTCACAATCTAAATATGGAAAATATGGGAATGAAATATACACATTGGCAAACAAAGTAGTGTATCATAGACCGAATTTTTATAGTTCCTTTACAGGAGAAAGTTGTGGAGTTCCAAGGCAAAAAGTATATCCACCAAAGTGTAAATATAATGAAGTAGGAGAAAATAGAGAACAGGGAACAGGATTATGTGGTCCTGGAGCGTCAACAACAGGAAATATTACAGGAGTATACGATATGAATGGAGCAGCTCCTGAGTATGTGATGGGAGTGTATGATGATATTATTGCTTCATCAGGATTTACAGAAGAATTTTTTAGTGATCCAGACAATAAAAAATACTATGATTTATATACAGATACAAATGACAATAATGAAGCATATAAAGGACACGCTTTAGGAGAAATTAAAAAATGGAATGGTTATTATAAAGGTTTTGTAACTTCTTCTCGCCCTTATATTGTTCGTACTGGTACTTATGAATATTTGCCTTTTGATGGAAAAGTATCCTATTATTTTGATAACTATGGTGGGAATGGATTTCAAACAAATATCACCTTTCGTGTAATTATATCATAAAAAGCAGATAACTGTGCTTTTTTATCTTTATGTCCAACTTTTAGTTATGTCTAACTATACATAATTATCTACTAGGAAAGTGCTTGGTAAAACATATAACTCAATAAAAATAGATTTAAATATTAAAATTAATAATTTGAATAAAAATTTTCTTAAAATTTTTGACCTAGTTAACTTTTATTGTTTTAGTTGATGTTTTTTATATAAAATAATTTGATTTTAAATTAAATTTATTATATAATTGTATTAGGATATTAAAGGAAGGATGATAAAATGGGTTTAATTAAAGCAGCATTTACTGCAACAGGTAATACTTTTGCAGATGAATGGTTAGAATACATATACTGTCCAAGAATGGAAGATAATGTATTAATGAGAAAAGGAACTCCAAAAAGTGGAGGTTCTAATACAAAAGGAAATGAAAACATAATTACAAATGGAAGTAAAATAGTAGTTGGTGAAGATCAATTCTTAATAGTTGTATCTGATGGAAAAATAGTAGATTTTACTGCAGAAGCAGGTAGATACACTTTTGATCAAGGAACAGAGCCATCTATGTTTTACGGTGGATTTGGTAAAGGATTAATTGAAACATTTAAAAAGATTGGTGAAAGAATCACACAAGGTGGTATACCATCTCACGATCAAAGAGTATATTTTGTAAATACACGTCTAATAAAAGGTAATAAATTTGGAACAACCACACCAATTCCATTTAGAGATAGTGAATTTGGAATGACAGTAGATATACGTTGCTATGGTGAATATGTAATTAAAATTACTGATCCACTAGCATTTTACCACACATATGGAGGTAATATCGAACAGGATTATGTAATAGATCAAAGTTTTAAAGATACATTCTTAGCAGATTTCTTACAAGCACTTCAACCTGCACTTGCTAAAGTTGCCATGAAAAAAATATCATATGATATGTTACCAGGAGCAGTAGTTGAGATAAGTGATGCAGTTAAGGAGTGTTTAGAATCTACTTGGGGAACACAAGGAATAAATGTTGAGCGTGTATCAATTGCTAGTGCGACTCCAACAGAAGAATCAACAGAAATGATTAAAAATGCTCAAAATGATAGATTATATGCTATGAACCCTGCTATGCAAGGAGCACGTGCCAATGCTGCTGCAAGTGAAGCAATCAAAACTGCTGCTGGTAATGATGCTGGCGCTATCAACGGGTTTATGGGAGTTGGTATGTTAAATCAAGGTGGAGCCATGTTTGGCGCTAATATTTCTAGTGACTCTCAAATGAAAGAAGAAATGAAGTCAATGAATGTAATGGATGCTCCTAGTGTACCTTTGATGGAACAAGAAGAAAATAAAGAAGAAGTTAAATGCCCAAATTGTGGAAATATAATAACAGGTAACTTCTGTACAGAGTGTGGTACAAAAAAACCTGAAGAAAAAGATGTATTTTGTAGTGAATGTGGTACTAAAGTAGATAATGGTGCAAAATTCTGTCCAAACTGTGGCAACAAATTATAAAATGCTTGAATAAAGAAATTAAAGATGATATAATTAATATGCTGGAAGATGCGATAAAAAGTCCTATATGAAAAACCTACTAATCGAAATAAAAGGGAATCTAATTCATAGTTGGTGTTGAAGACCTATTAATTTAGGGATCCTAAAGATTATGATGTGATGCCCACCTGGGAGACTAGGTTTTATTCGGTTCAGGACTTCGCCCTTCTGGCATTTTTTAAGATGGAGGAAATATGATTCAAGATAAAACACTTACAGAAGATACATATGTAGTATTTGATTTAGAAACAACAGGATTTTATCCAAATTCTGGTGATAGTATAATAGAAATTGGAGCAGTTAAAATAAAAAATGGAATTATTTATGATAGATATGATGAATTAATTAATCCAAATAGACTTTTAAGTGATGAAATAACTAAAATAACAGGTATTAATAATGACATGTTAATTGGTAAAAGAAATGAAGAAGAATGTGTTAAAGACTTTATGAAATGGGTAGGCGATTTACCTATGGTCGCACATAATGCTAAGTTTGATATTTCATTCCTAGATATGGCATATTTAAAGTATAATTTAGGTAGAATTAATAATGTAGTAATAGATACATTAGGCATTTCTAGATATTTAGAATCTAGTGAAAAGTATCATAATTTAGCGACTTTAGTTAAAAGATATAATATCCCTTGGGATGAGGAGAAGCACCACCGCGCTGATTATGATAGTGAAGGAACCGCACTTATATTTTTAAAAATGTTAAAAAAATTAGAGTTAAATAATTTTAAAAATATAAAAGATTTATATAAATATTCATTTATTATACTTAGAAAGAATTGATTTATACAAAAATTTGTGTTATTATACACAAACAGGAGGGAAATATAAATGTTTAATTTAACAGATGAACAAATCAATGAAATTGTAGAATATTATGGATGTTCTAAGCCAACTATTAAAAGAATAGGATATGTACTTAATTCTTTAGAAATTGTAGATGATGAAGATGATTTTATAGAACTTATAAAATCTATAGTTGCTCAAAAAGAAAGCATTAAAGAACAATTAACTCATGCCAATAGTATTTATGAAAAGAAAAAAATTTATATGAGTCTATCAGATATTATTAAAACAGAAGTTATAAAAAAATATCAAGATCAAGACCATAAACAATTACAATTAAAAAGAATTTATACTGAAGAATAAAAAACGACACATTTAACAGTGTCTTTTTTTTATAATAAATTTGGTGATAAAATGAAAATATATCTTGATTTAGTTATGATACTTAATTTTTTAATAGATTTCATACTTTTACTTACAGTATCAGTAATACTAAAAAGAAATATAAAACTAACACGTATAATGTTTGGTGCATTTATAGGTGGGATTAGCGTACTTTTTTTATTCTTTAATATAAATAGTATATTATTATTTTTATTTAAAATAATTATAAGTGTATTAATGGTAATAGTAACATTTAAATACATAAATATAAAATATACACTTGTAAATTTATTATACCTTTATATGTCTAGTATAATACTTGGAGGATTCTTGTATTTACTTAATATAGAATTTTCGTATAAGCATATAGGCGTAATATTTATCAATAATGGACTATCTATAAATTTTATATTTTTATTAATATTTTCGCCACTTATCTTATATATTTATATTAAACAAACAAAAAATTTAAGATATAATTATTCAAATTATTATAGTATAGAAATATATATTAAAGGTAAATCTTATAAATATACAGCATACTTAGATACAGGAAATGTATTAATAGATAATATGACAGGTAAACCTGTAATACTTATAGATAAAAGAAAGATACTTTTTAATATAAAAGAATTTAGACTTATTCCATATATGGGAGTAGGTGGAAGTAATATGATTAAAGTAATAAAAATAGATAAATTAATTTTTGAAGGTAGGGAATATAAAAATATACTACTTGGAATTATGGATAAAATTAGTCTAGATGGAGTAGATATAATATTGAATAGAAAGTTATTGGAGGCATAAAATGATAAAAGAAATTATAAATTTTATTAAAAAATTATTAAGTAATGAGGGAATATACTTTGTAGGTAGTACAGATAAACTACCAGAACCACTTTCTAAAGAAGATGAGATTAAATATGTAGAATTATCTATGATGGGTGATGAGTTCGCAAGAAATAAACTTATAGAACACAATCTTCGCTTAGTAGTCTTTTTAGCCAAAAAGTATGAAAATACTAAAGTAGATTTAGAAGATTTAGTAAGTATTGGAACAATTGGCCTTATTAAAGGTGTTAATACATATAAACTAGATAAGAATATAAAACTTGCAACATATGCATCACGTTGTATAGATAATGAGATTTTAATGTTTTTAAGAAAAAATAAAAGAAGAAGAGGAGAAGTTAGTTTTGAAGATAGCCTGAGTTACGATAGTGAGGGTAATGAACTGCACCTAGAAGATATCCTTGGAACTGCAGATGATCTTGTAACACGACCACTCGAAGAAGAAATAGAAAAGAAAATATTATATACAGAACTTGCAAAGTTAAACTCACGTGATAAAGAAATCATGATAATGCGTTATGGTTTATTTGATAAAAAAGAAATGACACAAAAAGAAGTAGCAGAAACTCTTGGTATAAGTCAATCTTATATATCTAGAATAGAAAAAAAAGTAATAGGAAAACTTAAACTCCAAAATAGATAATTGTATTAATTATATTAATTTGTTATAATTATATTGGTGGTAAAATGAATGAATTAGTATCCTTAGATCCTACATTTACAGAAAGTAGTTTTAAAACAAAAGTAGATAATATATTTGTCATGTTACATATAAGTTTAATGACAGATAATTTAAAACGAGTAGATCACTTTATAAGTGATGATGTAATGCGTGAATTTAAAAATAGATTAGATACATTAAATAGCAACAATGAAAGAGAAATGTTTGATGAGTTAAACGTCAAATCTACTGATATTATAAATGTAGAAATATTAGATGATAAATTTAAAATAACAGTGAGATTAATATCTAGATATATGGATTATATAGTAGATAAAACTACTTTAAATTTTAAAAGAGGTAATAATCAATCTAGAATAGAAAAAGAAAATATATTAGTATTTGAAAAATTAAGAAATTCTAAAGTACAAGGAGTAGTTAGATTTTGCCCTAACTGTGGACATCCTATGGATATAAATAAATCTGGATACTGCGAATATTGCCATAGTACATATAACTTAGAAGATTATGATTATATACTTACAAGTATAAAAACATACTAGGAGGTTTTATGAATCAAGATACATTTAATAAATTAAGAGAAAAATATAAAAATTTTTATTACGATAGTTATGAAATAATAGAAAGTAATGAAAATTTAAAAATAGTATATCATTTTAAAATAGAAGGTTTAACAGAATTTACACCATACTATTTAATAGATAAAAAATATATTACAAATAAAAATATAGATAAAAATTTATTAAACTATTTAGTATTTCATATAGGTCTTATTGAACTTATAAGTTATTTTAAATGTACTTGTAGTCCTAATGTAATAATTAATGCAGGGTATATAGATCAAGACCAAATTAATTGGTTTAAAAAATTATATTACTATGGACTAGGAGAATTTTTATATAAAAATGGTATAACAGTTAGTATGGATAACCTTATGAATATAACTTGTAATTCCAAAAAAGAAAATATAAATGCTTCCTATCAAGGAATGGGTAATTTAATACCTATTGGTGGTGGGAAAGACTCAGTTGTAACTTTAGAACTTTTAAAAGATGAGTTTAACAATAACACTTGTTTTATTATAAATCCTAAAGATGTTAGTGCTGAATGCGCAAAAACTGCAGGATACAGTGATATATTTACTGTAAAAAGAGTATTAGATAAAAGATTACTTGAATTAAACGATAAAGGATTTTTAAATGGACATACACCTTTTAGTTCACTTGTTGCATTTGTTACATATTTGTGTGCTTATTTAAATAATAAAAAATATATTGTACTTTCTAATGAAGCAAGTGCGAATGAACCAACTGTAATAGGTACTAAAATAAATCATCAATATTCTAAGACTTATGAATTTGAAAACGATTTTAATACATATACTAAAAAGTATTTTAATATAGATATAAAATACTTTAGCATGCTAAGACCACTAAGTGAATTTCAAATAGCGATGTTATTTTCAAAATATAAGAAATATCACAAAATATTTAAAAGTTGTAATGTAGGAAGTAAAAGTAATCCTTGGAAATGGTGTTGCAAATGCCCAAAATGCTTATTTGTATTTATAATACTTAGTCCATTTTTGTATAAAGATGACCTAATAGATATATTTGGTAGTGATTTATATAGTGATGAGACTTTACTAGATACTTTCCTTGAACTTGCTGGGTATAGTGAAACTAAGCCTTTTGAATGCGTTGGAACATATAACGAGGTTAGATATGCGATTAGTTTAACTATAAAACGTTTAGGTGATAATCTTCCATATCTACTTAAATATTATAAAGATAATTTTCCTCTTACATTAGATGAGCATTTAGAAGATAATTTTAACTATGAAAATAATTTAGATCAAAAATTTATTGATATAGTAAAGAAGGCAATAAAAAATGTATAATGAAATAATAGAAAAGATAAAAAATAATAATATATGTATACTAGGATTCGGTAAGGAAGGAATATCTACATATAATTTTATAAGAAGACATCTAAAAGAAAAACATATAACTATAATTGATAAAAACGATGTAAGTGATAAAGTATCTGATGATAATGTAGATATTATATATGGAGAAAATTATTTAGATAATTTGGATAAATACGATTTAATTATAAAGACACCTGGAATAAGTTTTAAAAATATTGATATAAGTAATATTGAAGATAAAGTAACATCACAACTAGAACTCACATTAGAAGTATTTAAAGAAAATACTATAGGTGTTACAGGAACAAAAGGTAAAAGTACTACAGTAAGTTTGCTTTATAATGTAATTAAAGATCAAAAAAGTGATGTATATTTACTTGGCAATATTGGTAATCCTATATTTGATGATGTAGAAAAATTTAAGAGTGATACTTATCTTGTTATAGAAATGGCTGCTCATCAACTTGAGTTTGTAAATACCTCACCGCATATTGGTATTATACTTAATTTATTTGAAGAACATTTAGATCACGCAGGTACTCTAAAACACTATTATCAAAACAAGATGAATATGTTTAAATATCAAAATTCATCTGATATAGGTATTTATAATATTGATAATAAGGATTTAGTAAACGAAATAAATAAAAATAATTATTTAAGTAAATTATATAAAGTTACTTTAACTAATAAGGGCGATATTGATACTGTTTATCTAGATAGTGACAATGTAGTATTTAATAAAGAAATTTTATATAATAAAAAAAGTGAAAGACATTTACTTGGAGATCATAATTTATTTAATATAATGAATATATTGTTAGTAGCAAAACTACTTAATCTAGATATGGAAAAAGTCGCTTACACTATAAATAATTTTAAACCTTTAGCCCATAGATTAGAACTTGTTGGAACATATAATGATATAACTTATTATAACGATTCTATAGCCACTATACCAGAGGCTACAATTAATGCAATTAAGACTTTAGGAAGTGTTGATACATTAATATTTGGTGGTATGGATAGAGGAATTAATTATAGTGATTTCATTACGTTTTTATCAAATAGTGATATTAATAATTTAATATGTATGCCAACTACAGGGTATAAAATAGGCAAAAAAATAGAAAAGATAAATAGTAGTAAAAATATTTATTATATAGAAACTTTAAACGAAGCAGTGTCTAAGGCTAAGAGTGTTACTAAAAAGGGTAAGATTTGCTTAATGAGTCCTGCTGCAAGTAGTTATGAATATTTTAAAAACTTTGAAGAAAAAGGTAATTTATATAAAGAATTAGTAAGAAAAAATGACTGAATTTAAGTCATTTTTATATACAAATAATGAATAAAAAATGTTGAATGCAAAATGAGAATTTGCTATAATGTTAATGGAATATTTGAACTTGAGTGTCGCCTCCAATCTTTAAAGGGAAGGGAGGTAGATATTGATGAAAACAAGACTTTTATTATTAAAGTTTTAAAACTCATCTCTATAATTTTGTTACTTTCTACCTTACTGGTGTTAGCGATAAAAAAATAGGCACTCATAAATGAGTGTCAAACCAAATTATTGAGGCGACATTCACTTATTAGTCAAATGTTCCTCTTTTTTATTATATGAAGTTTCCTTCACTAAATACATTATATAATACAATTTATTTGTTGTCAACTTTTTGAATAAAAATATACAAATAATGAATAAAAAATGTTGAATGCAAAATGAGAATTTGCTATAATGTTAATGGATATGTTTGAAAAAATCAGATGCTTTCCTTTTTATAATTTTTATAAAAAGGGGAGGTGATATTGATGGGTAAAAAGGAATTCCCTTTATTTATCATTATATTGCTTCTATTCTTAGTGATAATTTTATTACTTTTAAAATAGAAAAAAAGCATCTGAAATCAACTTAGTTGAAGTCGGATGCAAACCAAACAAGGGAAAGCATTTGATCTGCAAATATCAAACGTATCCTTTTTTATTATATGAAGTTTCCTTCACTAAATACATTATATAATATAATTTATTTGTTGTCAAATTATTTGTTTTCTTTTTCTTTAATATACTCTAAAATTTTATTTTGATTTTTAAGTATTTTCTCTAAATCATCGTGTAGTGATTCTAGAATTAATTCACTTTTTAAATCAGTACGATAATCATTTTTATTTCTAATTGTATCTTTTTTTGCTTGTCTATTTTGACTCATCATAATGATAGGTGCTTGAAGAGAAGCAAGACATGATAATACTAAATTTAATAATATAAAAGGGTATGGATCTACTGCATTTACTAGTATTACACCATTAATAATAATCCAAATAATTAAGAATGCACAAAATGAAATAATAAATGTCCAACTACCTGCAATAGCAGATATTTTATCTGCAAGTTTATCTCCAATAGACATTTTTTTATCGCTTTCTTTATCCACATCTATTGTTATAGGTTCATCAAGCAATAACTCAATCATTTCCTCTTCATCTTTTTCTTCTAAATTTTGATTTAATAACATTTTAACAAGTTCTTTTTTCTTACTTTCCATATCGATACTCCTTTCAAATTATCTATAATAATTATATCACTTTTTATAAAAAAATTTGAATTTTAGTTCAAATTTTTAAAACTCTTTTTTCATAAATATTCTTTGTGATATTTTATATGATATATATACCATGATAATAGAAGTTAATATTAAAAGTATTACTACATAATCTTCTAGGAATGATAACGCTTTACCTATAAAAGATAAATCTATATAATTTAAAATAACTCCACCTACAATAGCGATTCCAAATACTATTACGAATATTAAAATTCTTGCTTTTTCTATCCCAAATTTATAAATAATAGGGTACATAAATGTTAAAACAAGGAGTGTGCCAAAAATAGTACCTAACATTGAAATTAAAGTTTTATCAAAGTTAATTGTTTTAGTATTATAATAAGAGATAATAAACGATAAAATAACTGTAATAATAGTAACAATAAAAATTATTAGAAGAGTTGCTACATATTTTGCTTTAACACTATTTTTTCTTCCGTTTGGTAGTGAGATAGAGTATGCATCCCATTTGTTATAAGAATCATAGCTAAATGTTGAAATCATTATCATTACGCTCATAAATGGCATAATAAATGATATATCCCAATTGCCAAATAATCCCATCAAAGTATAAATTACAATTAATAATCCTAACAATTTAAAATTACTTTTAATCATTTTAAAATCTTTCTTTATAAAACCTATCATTATTTTTCTCCTTTAATCATCAAAACCATAAGATCATCTAAAGTAATTTTATCTATTACTTTAATATCATATTTCACTTTAAAATCTTTTTTGTTTTCAACTAAAACTTCATATTCATATTTCATTTTTCTATATTTAACATAATCATTTTTATCTATTTTTTTAAATTCTTCATCAGTACATTTTACAATGCCATATTGATCTAATAATTCATCTTTTGTTTTAGATAAAACAATTTTACCATCATTAATAAAAGTTATATAATCTGCAATTCTTTCTAAATCAGTAGTAATGTGACTTGATAAAAGGATTGAGCATTCCTCATCTTGTATAAAATCTTGAAAAATATCTATTATGTCATTTCTAACAATTGGATCTAATCCTGATGTTGGTTCATCTAAAATTAATAATTTTGGGTGGTGAGATAGGGCAGTTATTATTTCTAGTTTTTTCCTCATACCTTTAGAGAATGTTTTAATAACTTTATTACTTGGGAGATTAAAATTAGTTAAATATTTATAATATAAAGAAGAGTCCCAATTTTTATAAATACTTTTTAAGATACTATCTATATCATTTGGAGTAAGTATTTCAGGGAAAAACATATCATCTAAAACTACTCCTATATCTTCTTTTATCTTTTTTTCATTTTTTTTAGAATCAAGATTAAATATTTTTATTTCTCCTTTGTAATCAATAATATTTAAAATTGATTTTATGGTAGTTGTTTTACCCGCACCGTTTTCTCCTATAAATCCCATTATCATGCCTTTTGGTAGTTTGAGTGTTACATCTTTTAATTCAAAATTTTCATATTTTTTGTTTAAATTTTTAACTTCTAAAATATTTTCCATATTAATTGTCCTCCCATAAGATATCGATTATTTCATTAATAACTTTTTTATCTATATTGTTTAGTTTTGCTATATCTATTGCAGATGATATAAATCCTTGAATTTTACTTAATTGTTGTTCTTTTGCATATTCCTTATTTATTTTTGCAACATAAAACCCTTTTGATGGTATTGATTTAACAAATCCTTCTTTTTCTAACTCTTCATAAGCATTTTTAGTGGTTATCACACTACAGTTTAAGTCTTTTGCAAGCACTCTAATAGATGGCAATAATTCACCACATTTTAGTTCATTTGAAATAATTTTAAATTTTATTTGTTCTTTAATTTGCTCATAAATAGGGATTCCATTAGAATTACTAATTATTATTTCCATATATATCTCCTTGTATATATACATTATATACAGTTTATATACAAAAGTCAATAATGTATATAAAAAAACTAGATAATAATCTAGTAATATTTATTTTTAATGCATTATTCATTAATTATATAAATCATCTTGACTAAGTATAGGTGTTATGGTCATGGTTTTAATTAACTCTAATATTTCATTTGAATCATTTTCATTTAAACTATTATTTATTAAAATAATATTCGAATATGGATCATCTAGTTTTATAAATTCCCATGCTGGATTTTCCATTTTATAATAACCGATAGTAGCGCTTATCCCACTATTTAACTTTAATTTTTCTGTTGTAAGACCAGTCCCACATACTGAAAATTTATCTTCTAAAAAATACATTGTTGCATTCCCACTTTTGGAATCTTTATAAATTTTTAATTCAAATTTATAATTGTCTTTTTTAGATAACTCTTCATATTTCCAATATTCAGGAATATTTAGTTCTATAATTATATTTTCAATTACTTTAGAATAATTTGAAAACTCCAACTTTTCATTTTGATCGATAGGGCAGTTATATTTTTCCATTTTCCAAGTAGTTATATTTTTATTATCATTGCAATAATAATGATTAACAAGTATTCCTTTATCTATATATGAATTCTCATTAATTTTTTCTCTTATTTTTAACATTGTACTGTTATTAAATATTTTTGCTTGTAAAGTATCAATAATAACTATAGTTATTAAAATTGCTAAAATACTTAAAAAAATTTTAAAACTTTTCATATTTCTCCTTCTATTTTAAAATTGATATTAAAAATTCAGATAACTCTTGCTCAGTTATTGATGCTTCAATATCAAAATTATAACCGTTATAACTAAATAGAGCAAAATATTCATTTTTATATTTATAAATTTTTAAATCTACATTATTTATCGTTGTAATTTTTGTCTCATTATCGTTAAAATAATAATCTCTAAAAGGTTCTTTATCTTTTGAATATTTTATATTTATTGTTCTACTTTTATTATTTGTATAAGTAATTATATAATTGCTTAATAAATTTTCATTATCATATACTATATATGTATAATTACTATCTAGGTCACTTGGAATATTAGGTTCAACTCCTTCCATTTTAAAAGGATATGGGATATTAAGATTATTTACCTTTTCTTTTTTTAAACTATAATCTAGTGATAATACAGAAATATCAGTTACATCATTTATATTTAATTTAATAGTATTTGTGTGCTCCTTATTTGAAGTATTATCCACTTTACTTTGAAAGTTTAGTAATAAACTTAATACTATAATTAAACATATAGGAATAAAAGAAAGTTTCCATAAATTATTTTTTTTCTTTGTTATTTTATTAATTATTTTATTGTAGCAGTTATCAAGATTAATATCTTGTTTCATTGCATTTTTTAGTTTTTCTTTATTATTCATTTGAATTACCTCTTTCCAAATTTATTTTGTAATTCATGGAGCGTCCTATAAATCAAATGCTTTATATATGATTCACTTACTTTTAAAATATTTGAAATTTCTTTAATAGATAATTCTAGTTCATAATATAGATAAAATACTTTAGGAATATCTTGATTTTTCTTGTCTTTAATATATTTCCAGATTATATCCCAATTATCATTTCTTATAATAATTTCATCTATATTTACATTATCATTTATAGTATCAATTAACTCTATATTTTTATCATCTTTTTGAAATAGAGATATTGTTTTTATTTTCTGAATTAGAGTATAATGCTTTTTTAGTTTATTATTCGCAATTCCTATAAGATAACTTTTAATGTTAATATCTGATAATTCCTTTTTATTTAAAATTTTCCAAAATTCCAAATAAGTTTCTTGAATAATGTCATTAGTATCGTTTATATTGTTGCATTTAGCAATCACATATTTTAGTAAATCTATATGTGTTTTATCATATATATCATTAAATTTACATAGGTAAGTTTTGCTAGCCATATTTATCACCTACAATATAATAATCCCAAGTTTTTATAAAAAAGTTCCAAATTTTATATAAATTAAATAAAAAACATTTAATTCATTAAATATTGTAACACATTTTTATTAAGTTAAGTTTTTATTTTTTTATAAAAAAGGTATTGCAAAAAGATATTAACTTTGCTATAATGTTATTGTTGTTTTATGGCGATGTAGCTCAGTTGGCTAGAGCACATGGTTCATACCCATGGTGTCGAGAGTTCGAATCTCCCCGTCGCTACCAATTTGATATTAAACTTGGATTTTCCAAGTAAATATAGTAAAACGGCTTGTCAAAAAGCCGTTTTATGATACAATAAATGTTAGGAGGATGTTTTATGAGTAAATCCGATAGTAAAGAAGAAGTTATTTTTGAAAAATTGGGATATGAT
>CANRAT010000019.1 GCA_947628685.1 uncultured Bacilli bacterium | reverse complement strand
ATCTCCGAATACTTTTTTAAATAATAAATCAAATTTAAGTGGTATAAACTTAGTTTCTGTTTTCATAATTCGCCTCCAAAGATATATTTATCACACTTTAAAAAATATATCAAAAGTGCATTTTTAATAAATTGTTGATGATATTTTACTGAAATTAAATTTTTACGCGTAAAAATTTAAAAACTGTATTTTTTATCTTTAAATATATTAAAAACTATAATTTTAAAAAAAATTAAAAAAAAGAAATAACCTATTACTAGATTATTTCTAAATTTAACAAAAGTTAATTTTTTATATTTTTAAATATTTCTTAACTGCTCTCGAACTTCCAAACATACCTACTATCATACCTATTAATAATAAACCAAATGAAGTTAAATAAACAAATGGAGCTGGTTTAATTAATTTTATAAAACTTGTAAATAGTTGACCATTAAAGTGATTATATATAGCAGCATATCCATAAATTGTAATTAATATTGGAATTATGGATCCAAATATACCAAGCAATAATCCTTCAAATATGAATGGTAATTTAATATTTATGTTACTTGCGCCAACAAGTCTCATTATTTCTATTTCTTTTTTTCTAGACATAATAGTTATTTTAATAGTATTGGCTATTAAGAACGCAGTAACTATTACAAGCGCAATTACTAATACAATTGTACCTTTTCTAATTGCATCAAATACAGTTACTAATTGTTCTACCATTCCCTCTCCATATTTAACCACGTCTACATTATCTATTTTTTTTATTTCTTCTGCAGTCTTATTAATTAAATTTATATCTGTTACTTTTATTTGATATGTATCTTGTATTGGACTGTTTTCTCTAGTATAATCAGACATTATACTTTTTAGTACATCTGATGAAGACATCATATCTTTTGATATATCCATTTTATCGATAAATTCTACATTACTTGGCTCTACATTATCGAGTACTATAATTTGATCATAGATTTTATCTATTTCTTCTTTTGTTACATCAAGGTCTAAAAACGCAACTATAGTTACATCTTTTTCTACTATTTTTGTGAAATTATTTACATTAAGTGATAAAACTATTGCAACAGCAACTACTATTAATGTAATTGTTATACAAGATATAGAGGCCAAAGATAATGAAAAATTTCTAAAAACACTTTTAAATGAATCTCTTATATTTCTAGATAATATTCTAAATGCTTTCATCATACTCACCAGCCTTATAATCTTTTACTATTCTACCTGAATCAAGTAAAATAACACGTTTTTTTAATTTTTTAACTATATCTATATCATGTGTTACCATAATGATAGTTGTACCAAGTTCATTTATTGCTTCAAGTACTTCCATGATTTCCATACTTGTCTTAGGATCCAAGTTTCCTGTTGGCTCATCACATATAAGTATTTTAGGACCATTTACAATAGCACGCGCTATTGCAACTCTTTGTTGCTCACCACCAGATAAGTGATCTGGATATTGTTTAGCCTTATTTTTTAAACCTACTAAATCTAATACTTTCATAACTTTAGTATGTATTTCATCTTTAGGAAGCCCTAATACTTCAAGTGCGAATGCAACATTCTCATATGCAGTTGAATTTGGAAGTAATTGATAATTTTGAAATACTACTCCTATCTTTCTTCTCAATTTATATACTTTACGATTTTTTATTTTTCCAACATCAAGTCCTCCTACTAATATTTTACCTTCAGTAGGTTTTTCCTCTCTATAAAGCATTTTTATTAGTGTACTTTTCCCACAACCTGTTGAACCTATAACAAATACGAATTCACCTTTTCCTATTGTTAAATTCATATTATATATTGCAGTTGTTCCTGTTTTATATGTTTTTTTAACGTCTTTAATTCTTATTAAATCCATACTTTTCACCTATTCTATTCCTTCTGCTTGATATACATCATTTATGAGTATAATTGCTTCTTTATCAATTTCCATTATTCCTTTCTTTGCTAAGAAATACCCTTTTGTAGGAATAACGCACATAAGTACTTTTTTCCTATCACCTGTATATCCACCTCTTGCTTCAAGTACTGTTACTCCTCTACCTAATTCTTCGATTAAGAATTTTTTTATAGAGGTTTCATGTTCTGTTATTATGTAAAATGCTTTAGAATCAGATATTCCAAGTAATACTTTATCTGTTAAATAAGTTATTATATATATTGCAATTGCAGCATACATAACGTTTTCCCAGGCGTATACCCCGCCTTTTTCTCCTATAAAAAATCCAGAACTTACTACTATTATTATATTTAATATTCTAAGTGCATTACCCATAGATATTTTAAAATATTTAGATATTATTTGACCTATAATATCACTACCACCTGTTGAAAAACCATATTTAAATGTAAGACCAGATCCTAAACCATTTATTATTGCGCCAAATAAAGCTACCAATAATAGATTATCTACATCAAAATGTATAAGTTGTGCCATATCTTTTGTCAAATATACAAATAATGGATAAAGTATTGAACCTATTAATGAATATTTAGTTGTTTGCCTTCCAAGTAATATATAACTTAATAAAAGTAGTAATATATATGATATTGTGATAAATAATGAATTCGATATTCCAGATACTTTATTTACAATAATTGATATACCAGATATACCACCTGTAACTAAATTATTTGGTCTAAAGAAAACATTAAATGCAAAAGCAAGAAAGAAACAACCTATAATTAAGAATGTATATCTTTTCAATCTATTTTTTTTAGTTAATTCTTTTACAATATTGTCACACGTATTATTCTTTTTAAAAAACATTATCTCACTCCTAATTTTAAATTATCATAAATAAATTCATTTATATCACCATCAAGAACTTTATCTACATTAACTTGTTCTTTATTTGTTCTATGATCTTTTACAAGAGTATAAGGACACATAGTATATGTTCTTATTTGTGAACCAAAATTAATATCACTATTTTCTCCTTTTATGCCCTTTAATTCTTTTTCTCTTCTTTCAAGTTCTAAATTATAAAGTTTATTTTTAAGTACGTTCATACAAATTTCTTTATTTCTTATTTGACTTCTTTCATTTTGACATGTTACAACTATCTTACTTGGAAAATGTGTTATTCTAACGGCAGAAGGGGTTGTATTAACACCCTGTCCACCATGTCCTGATGCACAAAATGTATCTATTCTTATATCAGATTCTTTTATTTCTATATCTATATCAGAATTATAAAGAGGCGTTATATCTACTGAAGCAAAAGATGTATGTCTTCTTTTATTTGAATCAAAAGGACTTATTCTAATTAATCTATGAACACCTTTTTCATTTTTTAAATATCCATAACTATTAATGCCGTGTATTATAAACGATACACTTTTTATACCTGCTTCTTCACCATCTTGATAATCTAAAAGTTCTATTTTTTTATTATTTTTCTCACACCATCTTGTATACATTCTATATAACATCAATGCCCAATCACACGATTCAGTACCACCAGCACCTGGATGTATTTCAAGTATACAATCACATTTATCATATGGACTATTTAATAATAATTCTAATTCTAAATCATTATATTGTTTTTCATAATCACTTAAAGAATTTTCTATCATCTTTTCTATTTCACTATCTTGATTATTTTTAAGCATGTTCAAAAGTTCCATATTTGATTCTATATTTGTCTTTAATTCCTCTAACGATTTAATTTTAGATTTAAGTGTATTTAATTCACTTAATACTTCTTCACTTTTTGATTTATCATTCCAAAAATTAGAAGAATTCATTATATTTTCTAATTCTTTTATTCTTTCTTTTTTACTATCAGGGTCAAAGAGACCTCCATAATTCATTTACTTTTGTATTTAATTCTTTATATTTATTTAATATTTCATTTAATTCCATAATGCCTCCTGATATATATTATATATAGGTAACTTATTTTTATATCTCAATATTTTATATACTGTATTTAGAGTAATTCAACTACACTTGTGTACAGTCTCACGCTATTGGCGCAAACACGACGCGGAACGAAGTGCCGCTACCACCACCACCACTGCCGTAGCCGTAGCCGAAGCCAAACACGCCTGCACTCCCTGCATTTTCGCAGTAACCACCACGTATGAACCACGGAAGACTCGAAGAAACAAAAGACGCGTTATCAGAGTACCAACCCGAAGTTTCTGATAATGCATGACCTTTACATTCTCCATTAGTACAATTTGTTGTAGTTATTGTATACTTATCATAATATTTTTTATTGCTTTCTGTACTGAAGAAATTTGTTTGGAAGTTTGATGACCTAACTGTATCATTTAAATTTCCCATTACATATTCATATGCACCGCCACTCAAGTCATAAATCCCTGTAATATTTCCTGTTGTTGAGGCCCCTCCTCCACAAGAACCTATTCCAGATCCTCTATCCGTTATATCATCATATTTACATTGTTTTAAGGTTATTTCTTGTGATGGTGTACCATTACTGTTTCCTGTTATAGGACTTTTATTTTGATATACTTCTTTTTCTGCCTTTGTATATAAACTATTACCATACTTTCCATATTTACTTTGTGATAAATATGCCACTGCTCCCCATTCACTGTTCTTCATCATATGGGTATCTATTATACTTGAGTTTATTCCAAATGGATTACCACCTCTTGACATTGACTTCGTCGCAAAGAAAAAATTTGATACATCATTATATTTCAATGATTGTACATTTGGAAGTATTCTTATTCCATCTGCATTTTCACAAAGTTCATTTGTACAAGATAAATTGTTTGATTGTTTACTATTATAGTTAGTTTCATGGCTTGTCTCAAACTTTCCTACCCATATTCCACTTAATTCTTCATCTCCAAAAGTAAATGCTGGGTGTGTGTACCACTCATTTGGTGTATCTCCTTCATATGTTGCTAATCCATTATCTTTTATACTATCTACTCCTACAAATTTTATGTCTATTGCTCCTGGATTTGAATATTTTCCACTTTCATCTACTAAACCTTTTGCATCACTACTTATTGTATATGAGTATCTTGGTATCCATACAAACATCGCTAGTACATCTGACGAAGCAAAATCATTATTTTCTGTTGGGACACTTATTAAATCTCCTATATTCTTTTCTTCTCTTAAATCTTCTCTTAATATTACTGCATTGGCCCACCACTGATTATCATAGTCATACCACTCTTCTGTTGGATCTATAATTTTCCATGATGATTTTTCTTCATCATAAATTACAGGTACTAATCCTCTTAAACTTGGTATGTTTGCTTTACTTTCATCTTTATATAAATCTTTTACTCCATTACTACACCCTGCTGTTGCTCCATTTATTTTATATTCTAATTTTTCCGTTCCATTTTCATTTAATTCATTTTTTATTCTTACAATAATATTATCATCTAATTTTTCACTATCATCTAGTAATCCTTCATTTTTTAAATCTGATACACTCAAATATATACATTCTCCCTTATTTGGTAATCTATCTAAATTATCTGATCCCCATGTTTCTGCTGATGATTTTATTAATTCTTTTTGTACATTTGATATTTGTTGTTTTGAATCTTTAACTAGTTTTGTTATTGCTGTACTTGTAAGTAATGCAAGTAATGATATAATTATTATTACTCCAAGTAGTTCTACTAAAGTAAAACCTTTTTTCATATTAACCTTCTTTCAAAAATCTTTTAAGTATTCTAACTAATTCTTTTCTATCTATTGGTTTTGATAAATAATCATCAAAGCCTTCATTTATATATTTTTCCCTTTGACCTTCCATAGCATCTGCAGTAAGAACTACTATTGGCGTATTAAAGTCTTTTATTTCTTTTAATTTATTCATAGTTTCTGTTCCTTTTATACCTGGCATCATTTGATCTAATAGTATTAAGTCAAAATTATTTTGTTCATTTATAAGTTCAATACATTCTTCTCCACTTTCTAACATTGTTGTATCAACTTCATATGCCTCAAGTAATCTATTAGTAACTTTTAAATTAAGTTTATTATCATCTACTATTAATACTTTTTTACCTTTTAAACTGAATTGTTCTGCATTTTTATCACTGTTCATAAGTTCTCTTACTTTATTATCTTCAACTATTCTTTGTAAGAAACTAATAGTTACTTTTGTATATTCATTTATTTTACTTTCTATTTCTAATTTACCACCAAGTAGATTTATTAAATTTTTAACAGAATTTAAGCCTCCACTTGTTTCAGTATTTATAATTTTCTTTAACTTTTCCTCTTCTATTCCTACTCCTGTATCTTTAACTTCAATTATTAATTTAACGTTATTTTCTATTTTTTCTCCTCTAACGTTTACATCTATTGAACCTTCATTTGTATATTTTATAGAATTATTTACTATTTCATTTATTGCTCTTGTAATTCTTATATAATCCCCAAATAGTATTACTGGAAGATTATTATCTAAATTAATATTTAATTTTATTTGTTTTTCTCCTATATATTCTTTAGCATTTCTTTCTACTTTTTTAAACATTTTAAGTAAACTATATTCTTTTTCTTCTTTTTCAATTAGTTTTTTTTCTATTTTAGAAGTATCTAATAGTTCATCTATTATATCTACTACTTCTTTTGATGAATCATTTATATTTTTTATATCTTCTTTAACTTCTTTATCTAATGTTTTATAAAGTAGTGCGTCACTTAATCCAACTATATTAGTTAAAGGAACTCTAACATCATGTGAGATTGTTCTTATTAATTCTAATTTTCTTGCATTACTTATTTTAGCATCATTTAAAGCATTTTGAAGTAATATATTTTGTTCTCTTATACTTTCTGCATTCTCTGTAACATTTTTAGTTAAGATTGATACTATTTGTTTTTGTCTTTCTGTAACAAAGAATATCGTACTTTCAAGCCAAGTACTATTCTTTATTTCATTTCCTACTCTATATCTAATAACTACACTATCTAATTCATATTTATTGAAGTGTTCTAAAAGTGATTCTAGGTTTAAATTTGAATAAACCATTTCTCTATCGCTTTCATTTATATTATCTAATAGTTTATTTAAACCTTCTGTGTATAGTCCTCTTTTTTCTTCTCCAAAATATAAATTATCTTTTTTATAATATTTTAAATCATAAGTATTAAGTGCGACATTTACATTTAGTGCGAAATCATATGATTTAGATGTTATTTGATTCAATATACTTTCTCTTGATTTTATATCTGATGCTTGTGTGATTAAGAGGTGTTGGTGCTCATGCTCTAGAGTTGCATCTATTATTTGTATTAAATAATATTCATTTTTCTTATCCTTATAAGGAGATATCTTTACTCTAATCCACATAGGATGATTATACTTAGGATTGTCATATTCTATCATTCCACTTGTATAACTTTCATCATTAAATTTAAGTAATTCTGATTTAATTACTGGTATACGTAATACTTGATAAGCAATATCAGTTAAAGATTTAGAACCTGTTTTTATACCTAAAATTTCTTCTATTTTATTTGAAACATATAATACTCTTTTAGTTTTATCTTCTATCATTATGTATATAGTATCAGAATTATTTACAAGTGAATTAAATAATTTATTTTCTGAATTTAAACTGTTACTAGATTTTCTTAAGTATTTTGATAAAACTATTATACCTATAATTATTAAAAGTAATAACATTATAAAGTTTAAAGTCGTAGAATTCGTAAAAATATCAGTTAAATATGATAAACCTGAATATATTAAAACTATTATTAATAATAAACAAAGTGATATTTCCTTTACCTGTCTCATAGTGCCTCCTATATTATAAATATATTATATCATAATTTGTTTGATTTGTAACCTACTAATTGGGGCACTATACATTTTATTTTCCTATTAAATATGGATATTCTAACTTTTCTATTTTAACTGTTTTAAATGTGTTTAAATCTTTAATTGTTCCAACACTTTTTATTTGTAAATAATTACCTGTATGTCCTATAATAAATCCATCTTTATAAACCTCTGGTAAAAATTCAACAGTTTTATTTATAAATTTATTGAAATATTCAATTTCTAAATTTTTACTTATATTTATTAATTCTTTTACTCTATTTTTTTTAGTAACATCGTCTACTTTATTATCTAAATCTTCTGCTTTAGTTCCTTTTCTAAGTGAAAAAGGAAATACATGTATTTTAGAAAATTTTATTTTTTTGATTGTCTCTATTGTTTCTTTAAAAAGACTTTCATCCTCACCTGGAAATCCAACAATAACGTCTGTTGTAATTGATATAAGAGGTCTTATACTTCTTAATTTTTCTATTCTTTCTATAAAGTATTTCTTATCATATTTTCTATTCATTAATTTTAATATTTTATCTGAACCTGATTGAAGTGGTATATGCATATGATCTACAAGAACTTTGCTATTTTTTAATACTTCCATAAATTCATCATCTAATTCTGTTATTTCTATTGATGATATTCTAAGTCTTTTAAGACCTTTTATTTTAACTATTTCTTTAAGTAATTTAGAGAAACTATAATCTTTCAAATCGGCTCCATAATGTCCTGTATGTATTCCTGTTAAAACTACTTCTTTATGTCCACATTTAACTAAAGATTTAATCTCTTCTATAACTACTTTAGGATCTTTACTTCTAACTTTACCACGAGCATATGGTATTATACAATAAGAACAATAGTTTTCACAACCATCTTCAATTTTAACAAAGGCTCTTGTTTTATCAAAGTTGTTTAAACACATATCTTCAAAGCCTTTATCCATTATATTATCTACTTTTATAATAGGTTTTTTATTTTTTTTAAATTCTTCTATATATTCTACTATTTTACTTTTACCACTATTTCCAAGTATTATAGAAACATTAATTCCTTTAAGCAAACTATAATTTACTTGTGTCATGCATCCTACTGCAACTACTATTTTATTTTTATATTTATTAACTACTCTTCTAATAGTTTTTAATGATTTATTATCACTTGTATTAGTTACTGTACAAGTATTAATAATATATATATCTGCATCATTTTCATTTGACTTTATATAGCCATTATTTATTAATTTATCTTTAATTACATTAGATTCATAAGCATTTACTTTACAACCTAGTGTATATATATAAAACTTCATATAACCACCTCTAAGTATTATACTAAAAAAAGAAAAATTTATCAAAATTGTTGTTAAATACTTATAACATAATAAAAATCTAATTTATTATAAATACCATAACTTTTCATTATTTTTTCTTACTTCTTTAATAATCCCACTACCAAGACATATATCACCTTGATAAAATACACATGCCTGTCCTTTAGTTACTCTTTTAACACCTTGTTTATATTTTACTAATATCTCATTATCATTTAAATATTCTAATTCTACTGGATTATCTTTTTGTCTATATCTAAATTTAGCCATGCATTTACTAGGCTTTGATGAGAAAAGCCAGTTTACATTATCTACTATACAGGAATCAGTTACTAAGTAATCATTATCTTCCCCTATACATATATATAATATATTTTTTGTAATATCCTTCCCTACTACAAACATTCTATCAGGAAATCCTCCGATATCAAGTCCTCTTCTTTGTCCTATAGTGTAGTTCATAAGTCCTATATGTTTACCTATTACTTCGTTTGTATCTATATTTACTATATCGCCAGGTTGATTTGGTAGATAATTTTTTAGAAAGTTAGTAAAATTTCTTTCTCCTATAAAGCATATACCTGTAGAATCTTTCTTATTAGCTGTAATAAGTCCATATTCTGAAGCAATTTTACGTACTTCTTGTTTTGTTATATTACCTAGTGGGAATAAAACATTTTTAAACTGTTCTTTACTTACTTGGGCTAGAAAATATGATTGGTCTTTATTTTCATCTAGTGCTTTTAAAAGGATACCATTTTCTAATCTTGCATAATGACCTGTTGCAATGTAATCTGCGCCAAGTTTTAATGCTTCACGAGCAAACATATCAAATTTTATATATTTGTTGCACATTATATCAGGATTTGGAGTTCTACCTTTTTTTAGTTCATGAACAAAAGTCAAAAATAAATTTTGACCTAAATGCCATCACTGGCATTTTTTTCTACTTCATTGAGACTTTGCCTCTCCATAGACCAATTTCGGATAGTTGCTACCCTAATACATTTTTAATTAGTCAAAATTTTACTTGACTTGCAGTTCTAAGCCATTCTTCATATATAATTTTAAACCTTCAAACATTATATTTATACTTGCACTCAAATCTCTTTCATTTAAGTTTAAACAGTTTGGACATTCCCACTTTCTTATTCTTAAATCTTTTACTTTTTTATTCTGATATCCACATCTTGAACATATTTGACTACTTGGATAATATGTATCTATTTGATAAAATTTTTTGTTTCTCCATTTACTCTTATATTCTAACTCTCTTATTAATTCTGCCCATGATGCATCATATATCTTTTTTGAAAGTTGTCCTTTTACCATTTCTTTTATTTTTAACTTCTCTGTTACTATTATGTCATTTTCACTAACTATTTCTTTACTTATTAAATGTATGAGATATTTCCTTGCATTTTTTAATTTTTGATAGGTTCTTCCTAATTTTATTTTTACTTTATTTTTGTTTTTACTTCCAAGTTTACTTCTTGATAACCATCTATTTAATCCTTTTATTTTCTTTTCATATTTCTCTATTACTTTTTTATTCTCTTTTACTATTCCATCACTCGTTACTATTAAATCTTTTATTCCTAAATCTATTCCTACTATTTTTGTTGGTATAAATTTAGGTACTTCTATAATATCTTCTACTGTTATACTTACATAATATTTATTTGCTTCTTTATATATTGTCGCACTCTTTATATTTCCTTTTATTTCACTTAAATTTCTATATCCTCTTATTTTTATTTCTTTTAGTTTTGGTAATATGATTATATTTTTATTTAAATCTATTTTTATTGAGTTATATGTTTTACCTTTATAACTACTTATAATGTTATTTGTTTTATATGATTTTCTACTTTTATTCTTTGATTTAAATTTTGGTTTATTTCCTATAGTTTCATTGTATCTTTTAAATGCATTATCTAAATTAAATATACTATTTCTAAGTAAACAACTATCTACTTCTTTTAACCATTCATATTCATTTAATAGATCTTTTAATTCATTACAACATTTATATGCATTTATAAAGTTTGGATATTTATTTAAGAAATAATTATATATAAATCTTGAACAACCAAATGATTTTTCTATTAACTCTTGTTGTTCTAAGTTAGGATATAATCTAAATACATAACCTCTTATAATGTTCATCATATCACCTCGATAAGATAATTATATCATACAAACAAATGTTTGTAAATAGTTTTAATTATTTTTTATATTTTTTACCAAGCACTTTCCTAGTAGGCAAGAAAATATGTGAATACATAATCCCAATATTCTTTTATAAAATCTTTTCTATATAAAGGAATTTCTAACTTTTCACATACTGCTTTGGCATCGTTATAATCAACCTCTTGTGGACATATACCTTTACTTGTAGTCGGTGCGCCTATTAACTCACCATCAGCATAAGAATCCCAATTTCTCATAAATAAACCAATTACTTCATAACCTTCTTTTTGAAGCATTATAGCAGCAACACTGCTATCTACTCCTCCACTCATTCCAATTACAACTTTTTTCATACGTCACCTCTTAAATCTACGTTAATTATACAACACAAAAATCAAATTGTCATTAAAAAAGAATAGAAAAATCTATTCATTTTTTAATTGACACAGAAACTCCATCTCCAAGGCTATAAAATGTAGTTTCATAATTTTCATTATTTTTTAAAAATTCTATATAGTTTCTAATTTTTCTTACTAATTGTTTTGTATTTCTATTGTTTGTTTTACTATCATCATAAACAAGTCCATGGAAAGATAAATTATCAGTAACTATTATTCCATTTTTATTAAGATTTTTATCGAATTTAAGGAAAAATTTTATATACTGACTTTTAGCTGCATCTATAAATATTAAATCAAATTTATCTTTAATATCAATATCTAATGCATCTTCATTTATTATGTTTATCCTATTTTTTAGATTAAAATTTTCTATATTTTTAACTGCAATATCAAATATTTGTTTATTTCTTTCTATTGTTGTTACTTTAATATCATTATTTACTGATGCCATTTTTATTGCAGAATATCCAATTGCAGTTCCTATTTCTAGGATATTCTTAATATTATTTTCTTTGATGATTTTACATAAGAATTCAATACCATCTTTTTGCATTATTGGAATATTATTATCTTTAGCATACTCTTCTAAATTTTCTATTCGTAATTGTACCATAAATCATCCTTTATAAGTTCATCACGAATTTGTATGTGTTCCTGATATGTAGATGAAAAATGTGTGTTTCCATTTTTATCTGATACGAAATAATAATAAGTATTACTAGTATCTGGGAATAATGTTGCTTTTATTGAATCTATACTTGGATTACAAATAGGTCCAATAGGAAGTTTACCAGCTAAATAACTACTTCTAGTATTATAATCATTTGCCTCATCTATTTCAGATTTATAAAGATCTCTTTCACTTAATTCAATTTTTTCTGCATAATATGTTGTAACATCACTTCCTAAACTCCAATTAGAATTTAGTCTATTATAAAATACTTGAGCAATTCCTTCTCTATCTTTACTATTTGCCCCTTCAAGTTCTACTATTGATGCTAAAGTTAAAATCTCATGTATAGAATATTTACTATTTTGTAAATCTTCTTTATAATCCGATAATTGCTTATCCATTTCATCTAGCATTACTTTAAATATTTCTTCTACTTTTACATCTTTATTTTTAAATTCATATGTATTTGGATATAAATATCCTTCTAGTGAATAATAAATTCCTTCTTTTAGGATATTATCATCTATAAACCAATATTCATCTATAAGTGTTTGTAGATATTTTGTATCTTGAAGTAAATTATATACGTCTGTTTCTGTATTATTTGTAAATTCAGAAATAGTTTTTGCAATATTACGCATATTTTTACCTTCTTTAAATGTTATTACAATTGCATCAGGATTATATGTATTACCTTTTTTAAATAACTCTACAATCTGTTTAACACTCATATTTTTATTTAATTTGTATGTACCTGCTTGTATATCGTTTACTTTATTAAATTTTATATAAAGTTTAAAACATATTTCGCTTTTTATTAATCCTTCTTTTTTTAATTTTGAAATAACATCATAGTAGGTACTACCACTTTCAACCATAAAATTTACTTCTATAGAATTACTGCTAACGGCTTTTAAATTTATATTATAAAATAGTATGAAACCTAAAATAAGTAGTGCGACTAAACTTATTATAGATATGATTATTTTAATTACTAACTTCTTCATAAAACAAGAGAATAAATTACTTATTCTCCTCTCCCTTCGCATCGTTTTGTAATTCATCTAAAATAGTTTCAATAATTTTCCATTCTTTTTCTGTCTCTATTGGAAGTAATTTTGTCTCATCTTGATCAGGATTATATATTGATGCATATACTTTCGTATTTCCCTCTTCATCTATAGTATTGTCTGTATATACTATATAATTTTTCTTTGTTTCATCAGATTCAAATGTGAATAAAACTTCACACTCTATTTCTTTACCTTCATCATTAACCACTTTAAATGTCATTGTTTCTTCTTTCATAATTTTCCTCCTTTTTCTTTATCTAAATATGTTTGAAGAATTATATTAGCAGCTAAACTATCTACTTTTTTCTTTCTTTTTTTTCTAGATATATCTGCTTCTAGCATATAATTTGTTGCTTCTTTCGTCGTTAACCTCTCATCTTGAAGTATTACTTCTATATTTAAAATATTAATTAATTTTTCTTTAAAATTCATTGCTAAAGAAGCACTTTCACCAATTGTATTATTCATATTTTTAGGAAATCCTAAAATTATTTTAGAGATTTGATATTCATTTATTATTTCTCTTAATTCTGGTATTAAAGAGTCATAATTTCCATCAAATTTAATTGTCTTCAAAGTACTAGCGATAGTTCTAGTAGTATCACTTATTGAAATACCTAAGGTACGTGTGCCAAGATCCAAACCTAAATATCTCATTTTTTATTTAAAAAGTCTTCTACAATTGTTTCCAATATTTTAGTTCTATCAAATTCAGTTATTTTATTTCTTGCTTCTTTATGACTTGATATATACCCTGGATCACCACTCATTAAATAACCTACTATTTGATTTACAGGATTGTAACCTCTTTCTTCTAATATTGAAGCGACTTCTTTAACTATACTTGAAACATATTCGTTTTGAAATTCGCTTGAATCATATATTTTTGTATCTCCCATACTATCACTCTTTTCTATGAATACAATAACATTTTACCATGTTTTGAAAAAATTGTAAATAAAAAGTGAGAAAATCTCACATTGGTTAACTATAAATTAAATTTTTCTTTTAATTTTTTTATCTAAATCATCTATAAAGTCTGTAAATAATATTTGACTAGATAAGTTATTTGAATTATCTTTATTTGAATATTTTTTAATATCATATTTATTTTGATAATTAATTATGAATATTGCAAGGTCTCTTAAAGTTCTATAGTTTTCTATATATTCAGATGAATCTTTTGAATATGTAGAAGTTGCTCTTTTAAATAAATCATTTATTGCAGAATATAGCATACTAGAATAATACGTACGATTATTATTAAGTCTTACACTTCTAATATAGGCTCTTATATCACTTACATTATCTTTTTGAAGATAACCTATATTATTATTGTCATAGTGATTAGCAAGTTGTACTAGAAAATCAATATCATTTGATAAACTCATAATTATATTTCTTAAATATTCACTATCTAAATATTTAAAATCATCTCTATATATTACTTTAAGCATTTTTTCTGAATTTTTATACTTATAAACAACTCTTATATATCCTTTTAAATCATTATTAGATATTATTCCTTTTCTATATAAAAATTCTTTAAGTTCTACTTCGCTTTTAAAACTACTTGTTAATTTATCCAAGTACTTTAAGTCTTTTATTGTAGTTAATGAATCTAAATTTATCTCTTTTATACCATTATTTATAATTCCTAATTTATAGTTAACCATAATATTATCTCCTTTTGTGTGTTGTCACTTCTTCAGGAGTGTAATCATAATCTATTTGTTTTATATCTATTAATTTAGAATTTAATTCGTATTCAAGTATAGCAATTTTTTTAAGTAATATTTCTAAATATTTATCATCTAAATATTTTTTATATTTATACTGTACTATATTTTTATATCTAGATAAATCATTAAGTGCTTCTTTTAATGCATCTCCACTTTCATCATCAGTCTCAATATACTTTATTATAAATTTTAAATATAAATCTAATTTTCTTTTAATTTTTTTCTTTAGAACTTTCTCTATCATAGATGGTTTTATTATTACCATTTTATTTACGATGACACCATCGTATTTAACATTGTTTTTAGGGGATATTCCAAATCCTTTTAATTTGTCATAATCTATATATATGATTTCTTTATTGTTATCTTTTCTATATATATAGTAATGTCTTTCCCTCATAAAATCATCTCTTTTCTAACAGATCAGGTCTTCTTTCTTTTGTTCTTTTTAATCTTTGTTCTTCTCTCCATTTATTTATATTAGCGTGATGTCCTGATAATAACACATCAGGCACTTTTAATCCATTATATTCAACAGGGTGTGTATAAACAGGATAATCAAGTAAATCATCATTAAATGAATCTTTTATGTGTGACTCTTCTTCTATTACGCCATCAAGTAATCTTATTATACTGTCACTAATTGCCATAGCAGGTATTTCTCCTCCTGTAAGTACATAATCTCCTATACTTATTTCTATATCTGCTAACGTCCTTATTCTTTCATCAAAGCCTTCATAATGTCCACATATAATTATTAAATGTTTTTCTTTTGATAACTCATATGCTTTAGTTTGATTATATTTTATTCCTTGAGGTGTCATAAGTATTACTTTAGAATCTTTAGTTTTTAAACTATTTACTGCATCGAATATTGGTTGTGGCATTAAAACCATTCCTCTGCCACCACCAAAACCATAATCATCAACTTTTTTATGTGGATCTTTAGAGTAATCTCTAATATTATGAATATTTATTTTTACTTTATTTGAATCAATTGCTCTTTTAATTATAGATTCACCTATAAATCCTAAAAACATGTTAGGAAATAAGGTTAATATATCAATCTTCATTATCTAAACCTCTTATATATTCTATATATATTTTATGATTTTCTAAATCTATTTTTTTTACAAATTCTTCTATATTTGGTACCATGTGTTTTTTTACTCCACTAATAACTAGTAAATCATCTTTATTAGTTTTAAGTATATCTACTACTTTTCCTTTATATTTATCTTTATCATATACTTCTAAACCTATTAAATCTTCATTTAGGTATCCATTAAAGTTTAAGTCAACTCTATTTATATATACATCTAAACCTTTTAACTTTTGTGCGTTTTCTATTCCATCTACATTTTTTAGTTTTACCATATCATATATTTTATGATGTCTATATGAAGTAATTATATATTTATTATTTTCTATATAAATACTGTTATTTATTTTAAATACCTCATCTTTATATTTAAAGTCGCTAATTATTCTAAGTTCTCCATTAATACCGTGTGTATTTACTATTTTACCTAAATAAATTAAATTCAAAATCTCACCTACTATCAAACTCATATAAGATTATGCTTGTTGCAACGGCTACATTAAGACTTTCACATAGTGGATTCATATTTATGTATATATATTCATCACACATATCTAATATATCGGATTTTACCCCTTTTCCTTCGTTACCCATTATTATAGCAAATTTTTTAGACTTTTCAATAGTTTTTAAATTTTTTCCATCATTTACCTTAGTACCATATATTTTATAATTGTCTTTTATTAATTTTTCTATTGTACTTTTTATATCTCTTTTAATAATATTTATGTTAAAAAGCATTCCTTGAGTTGCTCTTATTACTTTTGGATTATATAAATCTACTGTATCTTCACTTAATATTATTGTATCTATGTTGAATGCAACTGAACTTCTAATTATTGTTCCAAGATTACCTGGGTCTTGTATACCATCTAAAATAAGTACTTTTCCCTTTATTTCTTGCTCTTTTAATTTAGTACATATTCCAAGCATTTTTGGTGGAGTATCTAATTCACTTAAATATCTCATTACATTATTTTGTACTTGGATTGTCTCTACATCTAATTTTAGTGTTGTATCTTCTTTTATTAAGCATTTTAATATACCTTTTTTATATGCTTCATTTATGAGGTGCTCCCCCTCTACAATGAATTCGTTATACATATCTCTATATTTTTTAGTATATAATTTTTTTATATTTTTTATTCTTTTATTATCTATGGAAGTATAAATGTTGTCCATAACATCACCAATTAATATTATACTATATTTTTATAAAATAGAAAATAACTCTATTTGAGTTATTTTACATATATTTATTCATTGCTTTCATCATTTGATTTACTTGTTTTTGACTAGGTGTTCTTCCCATTTGCATCATCATAGCCTTAATCATTTGCTCATTTATTGGTGGATTTTTCTTTAAATATTTTTTCATATAAAATCTTGCTAAAAAGAATCCTAAAATTGCTCCTATTACTAGTCCTATTAATATATATACTATATCCATATTATCTTCCTTTCTCAACATTAATATTTTACTATATTATATTTTATTTTTCAAGTATTATTTAAATTTATCCCTTAACCAAAAATATTCTTTTGTATCAAAGTTACATATAAATATATTTTTGTTATATATATAAAATATGCATAAAATTTCTTTTAAATATTTGTCATTATTTACAACACAACAACTTTTTCTTATTTCAAAATAATTATATTTATCTAAATAAAATTTATTATTTTTATATTTTAGATTTGTTTTTGAACGTACATAATATTTAAGTGCTTGTGTATCAAATAAATTGCAAATATTATAATATAGGCTTATTCCGTAATTATAATTTTCTTTGTGCATGTTTTTTAATTTATATAATATCTCGTATAAATATTCATCATGATTTTTAAAAAAGTTATCTTTTATTATAAATAAGTAATACATAATCTCACCATATTATATTTTAGAGTATACTTTTTAAAAATATTGTAGAATAATTGGATAGATTTTATAAAATTTAATATTCTATACTATAATTCCCCCACCAAGTACTATATCATCTATATAAAATACAGCCGATTGACCAGGAGTAACTCCCTTTTGTGGAGTTAGAAATTCAACATTTATAAAAGATTCATCTTTTGTTATAATAGCCGGTGATTCAATACTTTTATAACGAGTTTTTACATTTACTTTAATAGGCTCATTTATATCATCAAAAAGTAATAGATTATAATTTTTTACTTTAAAGTTTTTTACGTATAAATCGCCCTCTAAACCTACTATAAGTTCGTTTTTATCTTTATTAAATCCTATAACATAAAGTGGAGCCTCATGTGAAATTCCAAGACCTTTTCTTTGACCTATTGTATATTTATAAAGCCCACTGTGTTTTCCTATTACTTTACCATTTAAAATAATATTTCCTTCAGATTGTTTTATATCACTATTTTTTTCTAAAAATTTTTTATAATTCCCATCTGGTATAAAACATATATCTTGACTATCAGGAGTGTTTGCGACAGTTAAGTTATTTTCTTTAGCAATTTTCCTTATATCATCTTTTGATTTAAAATATCCGAGTGGAAAAAGTATAAATTCAAGCATATCTTTTGGTATGTTATAAAGTACATAACTTTGGTCTTTATCTAGGTTATCTGCTTTTTTTAATACATATCTTTTATATTTATCACTATATTCTATTTTAGCATAGTGACCTGTTGCAATGTAGTCTATTTTAAGAGATTTTGCTTTTTCATACATAAGTTTAAATTTTAAATATTTATTACACTCTATACAAGGATTTGGTGTGTTGCAAATTTTATATTCTTCTATAAATTTTTTTATGACACAATTTTTAAATTCTTTCTTAAAATCTAATGTATAGTGAGGTATTTTAAACTCGTTACATATATCTTTTGCTGCAATGCTTGATGAGCCTTCAAATAATTCCATAGTAGCGCCTGTTACATTATATCCTTTTTTCATTAATAAAAGTGCGCAAACACTACTATCTACTCCACCACTCATTCCAACTAATACACTTTTCATAGTACCACTTCCAACAAGTATTATATCAATAATATCCATATTTATCAAATATGTTTGTTTTATTATTCGTTTTAATATATAATACTTATTGGTGGTTATATGTTCAAATATTCTGATTCTAATAAGAGATATTATACACTTGATTATTTTTATAAACACAAATTTGGGTGTAAAGTATTTAAAGTTAGTTTAAATGCTGGATTTACTTGTCCTAATATAGATGGTAGTGTTGGTGTTGGCGGCTGTATATACTGTAAGGGTGGAAGTGGTGATGACTTCCATACTAAGGATTTGGAAACTCAGTTTAATATGGTAAAAGATATAATGTTAAGAAAATGGCCAAAGGCTAAATATATAGGATATTTCCAAGCGAATACAAATACTTATGCAAAATTAGATGTTTTAAAAGAAAAGTATGAAACTATATTAAAACAAGATAATGTAGTTGGAATAAGTATAGCAACTAGACCTGATGCGATAACAGATGAATGTCTTGATTATTTAGAAGAATTATCTAAAAGAACATATTTAACTGTAGAACTTGGTCTTCAAACTATACACGAATCTACATCCATATTAATTAATAGATGCCATACATTAAAGTGTTTTACTGATATGGTAAAAAAGTTAAGAAAAAAAGGAATTAATGTTGTTGTACATATTATAAATGGACTTCCATTTGAAACAAAAAAGATGATGATTGAAACTGTTAAATATTTAAGTAATTTAGATATTCAAGGTATAAAGATTCATATGTTATCAATTTTAAAAGGTACAAAACTAGAAAAATTGTATAAACAAAAACATTTTAAGGTTTTATCGAGAGAAGAATATATAGATATTGTTTGTGATGAATTAGAATATTTAAGAGAAGATATAGTTGTAAATAGAATAACAGGTGACCCTAAAGTAAGTGATTTAATAAAACCATATTGGATTACAAAAAAAGTAACTATACTAAATGATATAGATAAAGAATTAAAAAGAAGGAATTCTTATCAAGGAATTAGATACCAAAAAAAGGACTAAGTCCTTTTTATAATGATGACAATGCTGCTGAACAAGTTGCAAGAGAAATAATTGCCCATATTATACTAATTATACCGATAACTAATCCAGCAATAGCCATTCCTTTGCCTTTTTCACCTTTAGAATTAATCTGTGATAAACCAACTGCAGAAAGAATAGTTCCAACAAGTCCTACTATTCCCCAAAGGTTGATAATCAAAGAAACTAAAGAAACGACAAATCCAGCAACGGCTAAACCATTAGTTTTAGTTTGATTCTCCATAACACTACCTCCACATTAATTATACTATATAAATTTTATTATGTAAATATTTATTTTTGAGAAATCATTTCCTTCTTGCTTAAGATAAGTGTATAATTATCACTTATAAGTGTAGATTTACAATATTCGCATACTCCACTATTATTCAAAGTAACAGGTGCGCCACATCTTGGACATATATCTAACTTTTTATTATCAACTGTCTTAACAAATGTAAGTTCATAATTATAATAATTTATTTTATCAGAATTACCTCTAACTACTTTGTTAGTTTTAGTATCTATTATAAAATCATAACAACTGACTTTCATATTTATAACTATAGTCTCCTGACCATTTTCTTCAAATCTATCTTTTATTCCACTACCTAAATATTTAATATCATACATTAAATTTTGTTGATTTTTTAATTTTAAAGTATCTAGTTGCATTAAATACATGTTATATATTTCATCAGTAGTATTTTTTCTTATTAATTCTTCATCGAAATTCATCCATGCATATTGAATAGTTTTATATATATTAAACGCATCAATTTCAAGTCTTTTTTCTTCTTTAAAGTTATTTGGGTCAAGTAATTCAAGTTTACTATTAATTGCATTAGATATTATTTTCTTTTGCTTTTTATTTTTACTAATTATAATAAACGCAAATACGGCTACCATCACTAATACAATTTGAGGATATTCCATACACAAATATATAAGCACAAATATATCTCCACCACCTGTAGAATCACTGTCAAAACTTGAACTACTATCAAAAAAAGAATCATAACTAGAATCAAATCCACCACCTGTAGAATCACTGTCAAAGCTTGAACTACTATCAAAAGAAGAATCATAACTAGAATCAAATCCACTATCTGCGCCTACTAATTCAATATTAGATGTAGTTATAAATACTACTATAAGTAAACATAACGTTAATATAAAAATATACTTCTTCATTACATCACCATATAAATTATACACCAAAAATAAAAGAACGTTAATGTTCTTCTATAAATTTTCTAAATTAATAGAGTTTAATTTACACACTATATTATATAATCTTTAGAATGATTAGTTTTTTAGTTCATCTTAAGTAGTTGGTGACATAACTATGCGGAATGAATTATATGCATTAATGCCACCTACACTAGTGCCACCTACACTTCCTTTAAATTTGAACACTCCTCCATACTTATTTTCAGCTCGCCAACCACCACGTGTGAACCATGGTTCATTCGAAGAAAAAAATCCGCACCATTTCCATACCATCTTGCTGTTTCTTCTAAGGCATGTCCCTTACATTCTCCATTTGTACACTCTGACATTAAAGTTATCGTATACTTATCATAATATTTTGAATTCCCTTTTGTATTAAAGAAATCTTCTTGAAAACCTGATGACCCTACGGTATTATTATAATTTCCCATTACATATTCATCAGCTCCTCCACTCATATCATATATTCCATATATATTTCCTGTCGTTGATGCTTTTACCCCACTTTCTCCATTATATTTATTTTTAGAATTTGTACATGTATCGCTTGACCCATCATCGCTTGCATCATCAGCTCCTATTCCTGTTATATAAATTGAGCAATTATTTATGTATACTTCTTTATTTGCTCCAGTATAATCCCTATTCCCATACTTTCCATATTTACTTTGTGATAAATATGCAACTGCTCCCCATTCACTATTCTTCATCATATGTGTATCCGTTAAACTTGAGTTTATTCCAAATTTATTATTAGTTCTAGTCATTGACCTTGTTACATAAAAATCTGGATCTATTTTTTGATACCTTAATGACTTCACATTAGGTAATACCCTTATTCCATCTGCATTTTCACAAGTTTCATTTATACAAACTAAATCATTATATTTTTTACCCAACGTTGTATGACTTGTCTCAAATTTTCCTACCCATATTCCTGATAGTTCATCATCCCCAAATGTAAATGCTGGATGTGTATACCATTCACTTGGAGTTTCTCCTGTATATTTCGCACTACCATTCTTCTTTTCTTCTCTTTCACTTACAAATCT
>CANRAT010000018.1 GCA_947628685.1 uncultured Bacilli bacterium | reverse complement strand
AATAAGTATAATGGTGAAAGTGGAGTAAAAGCATCAACAACAGGAAACATATATGGAATATATGATATGAGTGGAGGTTCTTGGGAATACGTAATAGGAAATTATAGTGACACAGTTAAGTCATCAGGATTCCAAGAAGATTTCTTTATTAAAAAGAAAAATTCAAAATATTATGATAAGTATACAATAATTACAATATCAGAATGTGCAAACGGAGAATGTAAGGGGCATGCCTTATCAGAAACTTCAGGTTGGTACTCTGATTACACATATTTTGCACCTGGTAGTCCATGGTTCGCGCGCGGAGGTGACTACGACGATACAGTAAGTGCAGGCATGTTTGATTTCTTCAGCTACTTTGGCGCTAGTAGCAACTACCTTTCGTTCCGTGTTGTGTTTGCACCAAATACATAATAAAAAATGATATGTTTATTCATATCATTTTATTTACCACAACTAGCCTTAATAAATGAATCAAATAAAGGAGCAGGACGGGTAGGTCTAGATTTGAACTCAGGGTGAAATTGTGATGCTATAAAGTGTTTATGACTAGGCAACTCAATTATCTCAACTAGATTTGCTTTATCATTAATTCCTGAAAATACCATTCCTTTTTTCTCTAATATTTCTTTATATTTATTATTGAATTCATATCTATGTCTGTGTCGCTCTAATATTTTATCTTGATTATAATCTTTATATGCTAAAGTTCCTTTTTTAAGAGTACATTCATAATTACCAAGTCTAAGTGTTCCGCCCATATTTACTATTGATTTTTGATCTGCCATTAAATCTATTATAGGTTCAGTGCATGTCGGATTAAATTCAGTACTAGATGCTTCTTTAATACCACATACATTTCTTGCAAATTCAATTACTGCAAGTTGCATACCTAAACAAATTCCAAGAAAAGGAACATCGTTTTCTCTTGCATATTTAATAGCCTTAATTTTTCCTTCAATCCCACGACTACCAAATCCTCCAGGAACTAGAATTCCTTTAGAATTTTTAAAAATCTCTTTTAAATTAACTTTAGAATCTTCTAATTTTTCAGAATCTACCCAATTTACATTAATCTTTGTATTATATTTATAACCTGCATGTTTAAGTGATTCAACTACTGATATATATGCATCGTGTAACTCAACATATTTTCCAACTAAAGAAATTTCAATCTCATCTTTTAAGTTGTTAACTGTATCAATAAGTTCCCTCCAATAATCTAAATTTGCTTTTTTAACAGGTAACTTAAATTGTTTTAAAATTATTTCATCAATTTTTTGATTATAATAATTAATAGGTATTTCATAAATGTTTTTAACATCTATAGAATCAATTACATTAGAAACAGGGACAGAACAAAATAAAGATAATTTATTTTTAATAGCAATTCCTGTATCATATGGAGCGCGGCATACTAATGCATCAGGTCTAATACCCATATTTCTTAAGTCTCTAACACTATTTTGTGTTGGTTTAGTTTTAAGTTCATTAGAACCATATATAAATGGAATTAAAGTACAGTGTACAAAGAAAGTATTTTCTAATCCTTTTTCATACTGAATTTGTCTTAGTGCCTCTATAAAACTTTGTGATTCAATATCACCCACAGTACCTCCAATTTCAGTAATAACTATATCCGCTCCACTAGAAATTCCAGCCTCATATACTTTGTTTTTTATTTCATTAGTTATATGTGGCACCATCTGAACAGTTGCGCCTAAATAGTCCCCATGGCGTTCTTTATCAATAACTGATTTATATATTTTGCCACTAGTAATATTAGATGTAAAATTTAACTCTTCATCAATAAATCTTTCATAATGACCTAAATCAAGGTCAGTCTCACAACCATCGTGTGTTACAAAAACCTCACCATGTTGAATAGGATTCATAGTTCCAGGATCAACATTAATATAAGGGTCAAACTTTTGCATAAATACCTTATATCCACGAGATTTTAAAAGTAGTGCGATACTAGATGCAGTAATTCCTTTTCCAAGACCTGATACCACACCACCTGTTACAAATACATATTTTGTCATAATAACCTCCTACAATCTAATTAAATTATATCATGTATAAATTTGCAAAAAATAGTCTTTTATTTACATTTTATAAGTGGTATAATTAAATTGGACACCCCTAAAATAATTAGAATATTCTAATATTTTTTTTTATATATACATATATATTACTAGGAGGTTTTAAGATGTTTAAAAGATTATGGAAGAATTATAGATTTCCAATAATACTTTTATTTTCCATTATAGTAGGTTCAATTATAGGAATAATATTTGGTGAAGAAGCAATGAAATTAAAACCATTTGGTACTATATTTGTAAATTTACTTTATACCATAGTAGTTCCACTTGTATTTTTTACAATATCTAGTAGTATTTCAAGTATAAAAAGTTTTAAAAAACTTGGTAAAATATTTAGAGTAATGTTTATTGTATTTATAATAACTAGTACACTAGCCGCATTATTTATGTTATCAACTGTAAAATTAATAGATCCTGTTGGAAATGTTAGCATAGAACTTTTAGAAGGTACAAAAGAAAGTATAGATATAGGAAGTAAAATAGTAGATATGATAACAGTACCAGATTTTTATCAGTTATTATCTAAAAGTAGTATGTTACCACTCATAATATTCTCTTGTATTTTTGGATTTGCAGTTGGAATGTTAAAAGAAAAAAAAGAAAAAATTACATCTGCATTAGATAGTTTATCTAAAGTAATGATGAATGTAATTAAAATAATTATGTATTACGCACCAATTGGACTTTGTGCTTACTTTGCATCTTTAGTTGGAGAATATGGTGGAGAAATTATTGGAAGTTATGCAAGAAGTATGATTTTATATTATGTAATGAGTGTTCTTTATTTTGTTATTTTTTATGCAATATATAGTTATATAGCGCGTGGTAAAAAAGGAGTTAAAGACTATTTCAAAAATATATTTACTCCAACAGTAACTTCACTTGGTACTTGTTCATCACTTGCAAGTTTACCTGCAAATTTAGAATGTGCGGATAAATTAAATATAGATGAAGATGTAGCAAAAACAACACTTCCAATAGGAGCAACAATGCATATGGAAGGCTCAAGTATGGCTTCTATACTTAAAATATCATTCTTATTTGCAATATTTGGAAAAAGTTTTACAGGAATAGATACATATTTAATTGCAATATTAATTGCAGTATTATCTGGAGTTGTAATGTCAGGTATACCTGGTGGGGGATTAATTGGAGAAATGCTTATAGTATCACTCTATGGCTTCCCACTTGAAGCATTCCCTATAATTGCAACTATTGGTTGGATAGTAGATCCACCTGCAACAACACTAAATGTAGTTGGTGACGTTGCTAGTGCGATGCTTATTGAAAAACACATCACTTGATGTGCTTTTTATATATTTTTTTTAAATTTTAGTGTATAATACTTGTGGAAGTGATACTATGTTTATAGATGAGGTAATAATTGAATTAAATGCTGGACGTGGTGGGAATGGATGTATGGCATTTAGAAGAGAAAAATATGTAGAAATGGGTGGACCTTATGGAGGAAATGGGGGACACGGTGGGAATATAATTTTTGAAGTTGATCCGGGACTTAATACATTAATAGATTTAAGATATAAAAAGATATATAAAGCAGAAAATGGTTCACATGGTACAGGTAAAGGGTGCAACGGAAAAAATGCAGAAGATTTAATAATAAAAGTACCTATTGGTACCGTTATTACAGATTTAGATACTAATTTAATAATAGGAGATTTAACAAAAAATGGCGATAGAGTAATAGTTGCAGAAGGAGGTAGAGGTGGCAGAGGTAATATGGCTTTTGCAACAAGAAATAATCCTGCACCTGCTTTTTGTGAAAATGGTGAACCTGGTGAAGAAAAAAAGGTTAAAGTAGAACTTAAATTACTTGCTGATGTTGGACTTGTTGGAATGCCTAGTGTAGGAAAAAGTACATTTATAAGTAAGATCAGCGCATCACGCCCTAAAATAGCCGCATATCACTTTACCACTTTAACACCTAATCTTGGAGTAGTTAAAACTCTTGATAATAGGTCATTTGTAGTAGCAGATTTACCTGGATTAATAAAAGGTGCATCAAAAGGTGAAGGACTTGGAGATAAATTTTTAAAACATATAGAACGTACAAGAGTAATCGCACATATTATTGACATGTCAGGTATTGAAGGTAGAAATCCTATAGACGATTATAATATAATAAATAAAGAACTTGAAAATTTTAATAAAAAACTTCTAGATAAGCCTCAAATAGTAATAGCAAATAAAATGGATATTGAATCTGCTAAAGATAATTTAGAAAAATTTAAAAAAGAAGTTGGAGTTAATGTTTATCAAATAAGCGCTTTAAATAACGAAGGAATAGATGAAGTATTGATAAAACTTGCTGATATGTTAGATAATATAAAAAGAGAACCATTATATGAAGATGAAAAATTTGAAAGTCATGTGTTATATAAATTTAAAAAAGAACAACCATTTAAAGTATTTAAAGATAATGATATATTTGTTGTAACAGGTGATGAAATAGAAAAAATACTTAAGATGACATGGTTTTCTAGTGATGAAGCATTTGGAAGATTTTCTAAAAAATTAAGAAAGTTAGGTATAGATGATAAATTAAAGGAAATGGGGATCAAAGACGGGGATACTGTTAGAATATTAGATTATGAATTTGAATATAGAGAATAATTAGGGAGACCTAATTATTTATCTTAAAAAGAAAAAGTCAAAATTTTTTGACTTTTTTGTGAATACTGCGAATATTCATTATATATTGAACTATTTTTCTTTTTTTAAACATATTAATTCTTTATTTTTTGATTTTAATTTAGTATAATACTATATAGGTGGTCTTATGAATACATTAAAAATTGAAAATTTAACTGTATCAATTAATAATAAAGTAATACTTAAAAACTTTAATTTAATTATTAATAGTGGTGAAATACACGTTTTAATGGGAGTAAATGGAATAGGTAAAAGTACTTTAACTAAAGTTATCATGGGAGATCCTAACTATAAAATAGAAAAAGGATATATATATTATAACGACAAATTAATTAATGACTTAACTGTAGATGAAAGAAGTAGACTTGGCATATTTTTAGGCATGCAACTTCCACTTGAAATAGAGGGAGTTACTAATGCTGATTTCTTAAGAAGCGCACTAAGTATTAGACAAAAAGAAAACTTTAAACTATTTGATTTTATAAAAGAGTTAGATAAAAATGTAGAATCACTACATATGAAAAGCGATATGATACATAGAGGTATTAATCAAGGCTTTAGTGGCGGTGAGCGCAAAAAAAATGAAATACTCCAAATGTATATGTTAAAACCTAGTTTTGTAATGCTTGATGAAATAGATTCAGGACTTGATGTAGATAATCTAAAAATAGTTGGTGAATCTATTATGAAGTATTATAAAGAATATAATCCTTGTATCTTGTTAATAACACATTATGAAAGATTATTAGATTATATTAAACCTACACACGTACATATAATGAGTGATGGAAAAATTATTAAAACAGGTGGATTTGAATTAGTTAAAGAAATAGAAGAAAAAGGATTTCAAAATATAAGTTTAAAAAAAGTTGTTTCTACTAGTGAATGTGCTATAAAGGAAAAAATAAAAAATGAATAAAATAAAAGTGGTTGATGATAACTTAGAAAGTGTTCATATAAATAACGATATATCTTTAGAATACTTTAAAAGTGAATGCCCATTTGGAATAAATGAAATAAAATTAAAAGTAAACAATTCACAAGACTTAAATGTAGAAATAAATTTAAAAGAAGATACTAGATTAAACTTAGAGGTAAATTTAAAAGAATGCGCTAAATTAAACCTAAATATATTGACTAAAGGCTTTAAAGGTAAAATACAATATAAATATAATCTTTTAAAAGATAGTTGTCTAAATGTAGTTAAATTTCAAAATATCGATACAATAAAAGAAATGATAATAGTTAATTTGAATGGAGAAAATTCAAAAATAAATTATAATTTTAAGACTATTAGTAATAATAAAGAAACTTATGATTATCACATATTTCATAAATGCAATAATACATTAAGTAATATTAAAAATAATGGTGTATGTATTGAAAATGGATTAATTACTTATCAAGTATCTTCATTTGTACCTAAAAATATTAAAGGATGCACTGTCACTCAAAATAATAGAATAATAAATTTAACAAATAATAAATGTGAAATAATGCCAAATCTATATATTGATTCTGATGATGTAGAAGCATCTCACAGTGCTTTAATTGGAAAATTTGAAGACGATGAAATGTTTTATATAGAAAGTAGAGGATTAGATTATAATTCTGCTTTAAAATTATTAATATCAGGATTTTTAACAAGTGATATAATAGATAAAAAATTATTAAAAGAGGTAAATAATAATATTGAAAAGTATTGGGGGTGATAAATTGAATAGAGAAGATTTTAATCTATTAAATAAAGATATAATATATTTCGATAATGGTGCGACAACACTAAAACCCCACATATTAACTGATAGTTTAGTAGATTATTATAATAATTATAGTGCTAATGCGCATAGAGGAGATTATGATATAAGTTTAAAAGTGGATGCAATGTATGAAAATACAAGAAAACTTGTAAAAGATTTCATAAATGCAAAAACGTCTAAACAAATTGTATTTACAAATAATACTACAGATTCTCTTAATAAAATAGTATTTGGGTACTTTAGGCATAATCTAACATTTGGTGATGAAGTATTACTAACTTATTCAGAACACGCTTCTAATATACTTCCATGGTTTGAACTTAAAGATGAAATAGGTATTAAAGTAAATTATATAAAGTTAGATGAAAATCATAAAGTTACTATGGAAAACGTAAAAAATGCTATAACTTCTAAAACTAAAGTAATAAGTATTGCCCATATAACTAATGTAGTAGGGGATGTAAGACCTATAAAAGAAATTATAGAGTATGCACACAAACTTAGTATAAAAGTAGTAATAGATGGCGCACAATCTGTTCCACATAGACTTATCGATGTACAAGAACTCGATATGGACTTCCTTGCTTTTTCCGCACATAAAATGTGTGGACCAACAGGAGTTGGAGTATTATATGTAAAAGAAGATTTACTAAATTCAATTAAACCTATTATATTTGGTGGAGGTATGAATTCATATTTTGAATATGATGGAAATAAAGAATATAAAGAAATGCCATATCTACTTGAAGCAGGTACTCCAAATATAGGTGGCGTTATCGCATTTGGAAGTGTCATTAACTATTTAAACAAAATAGGAATTAATAATATAGAAAAGCAAGAGAAAAAACTAAAAGATTATGCTTTAACTAAATTAAAAGAAGTAGATAATATAATAATTTACAACGATGAATGTGATAGTGGTATAATAACATTTAACATGAAAGATATATTTGCTCAAGATCTTGCAATATACTTAAATAAATATAATATATGTGTAAGAGCAGGAAATCACTGCGCTAAAATACTTAAAAACGAATTAGGTATAAAAAATACTTGTAGAATTAGTTTTTATTTTTATAATACTAAAGAAGAAATTGATAAATTAGTAGAAATTTTAAAAAATCCAAATATAATGAATGAAATAATATAAAATCCAGAATTTTAATTTTCTGGATTTTTTGGTAATAATATTTTTAATATTTTATCTTCTTTTTGCTTATAATCAGCATTTTCACTTTCTAACTTTAAAGTTTTGTGTTCTAAGTCATTATTCTTAAGAGTTAACTCTTCATTTTCTTTCTTTAACTTTTCACATAAATTTTTAAAATATTCTAAATTGTTTTTCATGCTAGTATAAGATTCACTAACACTTTCATCAACACTACCTTTTGTTTTACATAAATAATCATTAAAACTTTCTATTATTTTTGTTAAATTAGTGTCTCTTGTGATATCTCCATCAATTAATTTTCCATCTTTTATTGATTCTACTATCAAATTAATTAAATCACTATCTGAAAAATAATTATCTCTACTTTGTCTTAATTTATCTACTGTATAAATATAATCTCCTGATATATCAATACTACAGTTAAATAAATTTTTATACCCAATTATATTTTTAATTTTCTTAATTTTATCTTCTAAACTTAGATTAAATGTTTTATTATAATCACTATCTATATTAAATAGGTTAACACCAGTTAAAGTAGTTATCTCTTGGTTTGATAAATATTTATTTAAAGATTCTTTAGCGCTTTCAAAACTATCAAAAATTTGGTTTGACATAGGTTGATATGTATTATTATTTTTAACTAAACATAATAATCCAATTTTACCATCTTCATGCTTTTTAAGTAATATGTAATCATATTTTTCATTTATCTCACTATTTAAATATGCTCTTTTTGAGTCATATTTACATACTAATTCTGTTTTATCTATATCTATGCTTATATTTTTTCTAAAGGCATTAACTTTTGCTTGTACATATTGAGAAAATAATTTACTATAATCAATTTGCTTTCTCATATGCATATCATCAATCCTAAATGGATTTTCACACATTTCTTTTAATGCTTCAAACGAATTTTTACTGTTAAATCTACCTGTACTAATTAAATAAGTTGTATTAATCCCAAGTAAATGAGCAATTGATTCATTAGGTATTTGAAGATTAAGTCTATCACCATTACCTAAAAATAATCTATATCTTCTGTTTTTATATTCTGAAAATTCAATATAGTTTATTATCTCTTTTATATCATCAAACATTTTCTCTAAATCGCATAATTTTAATTCCATAAAACCCCTCCCAATTGCCTAATATAGTAGCACTTAATTCGCAATTTGTCAAATTTGCCCTTTTTAATATTTATATATAAATTTATTAGAGTTTACTGACTTTTTAAGAGAAATTTGATACAATTATTATGGTGGTTATATGGCAGTAATAAAACTTATGGATGAATTACTTTCAAATAAGATTGCAGCAGGTGAGGTTGTTGAAAGATGTGCATCTGTTGTAAAAGAATTAGTAGAAAATAGTATAGATGCATCATCAACAGAAATAAAAGTAGAATTAATAGAATCAGGAATTAAAGAGATAAAAGTAACAGATAATGGATGTGGTATGGACAAAACAGATGCAGTTATGTCTTTTAATCGTCATGCTACAAGTAAAATATTAGATGAAGATGATTTATACCACATACATACTTTAGGTTTTAGAGGTGAGGCTCTTGCTAGTATTGCATCTGTATCTAAAGTAGACCTTTATACATCAACAGGAGATGTTGGAACTCATGTTACTATTAATGGTGGTAAAGTTATAAATGTTCTTGCAACTGATGCACGAGTTGGAACTATAATGAGTATAAAAGAGTTATTTTATAATACTCCTGCTAGACTTAAGCATTTAAAAAGTTTATATACTGAGGTTGCTAATATAATGGATTATATGAATAAAATTGCTTTATCACATCCAAATATTAGATTTATAGTAACAAATGATTCAAAAGAATTACTTAGAACAGATGGAAGTGGAAATCTACTTAAATGTATTAAAAATATATATGGCATAAATATAGCAAAGAAAATGATAGAAATATCAAGTGAGAATAATGATTATAAAATATATGGATATATAAGTTTACCTGAAGTATATAAAACAAGTAGAAATAATATTGTTACTATAGTAAATGGTAGAATAGTAAGAAATATAGAACTTAATAGAACAATTAATGATTCTTATCACTCCTATAAACCAGATAATTATTATCCTATAGTTATTCTTAATATAGATGTTGATACAACTTTAGTAGATGTAAATATTCATCCAACTAAAATGGATATAAAGTTTGGTAATATGGAAAATTTACTTGAACTTGTTAGTGATACTATTAAAAATGCATTAGTTAAGAAAACTTTAATTCCACATATAGAAGAAAAACCTACCTATGTAAAAAAGGAATATGAAGAAATTAAACTTGATTTTGATACAAATACAGTTAATGATAGTGAAGATGAATATATAGTTAATGAAGATTTAATAGAAAGTGAAGTACACGAAGATATAAAAGAGGATAATTCTACTATGCCTTTAATGTATCCAATAGGTTCAGTATTTGGTACATATATAATATGCCAAAATGAACTTGGAATGTATATAATAGATCAACACGCAGCAAAAGAACGTATAAACTATGAAATAGTTAAGGATAAACTATCTAAAAAATTAAAAGAAAATATGCCTATGATGTTTCCTTTAACAATAGAATATACATCACAAGAATTTATAATATTAAAAGAAAATTTAGATTTCTTAAGAGAACTTAATTTTGATATAGAAGAGTTTGGTATAAATTCAGTTATAGTAAAAGCACACCCAGTATGGTTACCTAAAGGAAATGAAGATAATGCTATAAAAAAAATAATTGAACTAGTTATAAATAAAGAAAAGAATTTTGATATTGACAAATTTAACGATAATGTTGCTGCTACTATGGCATGTAAAATGTCTATTAAAGCAAATACCGCACTAACAATAAGTGAGATGGAAAATTTAATTAGTGATTTAAGACGTTGTAAAAATCCATTTAACTGTCCACATGGTAGACCAACTACTATATATTATTCTATAAGTGATTTAGAAAAAATGTTTAAAAGAAGTGGATTTTAATGTTAAAATAGTATATAATATTTATTCAGAAAAGAGGGTTTTATGGATAAAGTAAAAATAGAAATAGAAAAATTAAGACAAGAAATAAATGAAATAGAAAAAAAAATAAATAAAAACGAGGTTATTAAAAATAATTTAAGTCGACGAAATGATTTTTTAATAAATGAAATTAGAGGTTTAAATATAGAAATACAAAGTTTATATGATATAAAAGAACAATATAAAGACATTAATAAGTGCATAAAAATAAATTTGTTTTTTCTAATTTTATCTGCATTACTTTTACTTTTAATGACTATTGGAACAATTTCAGCAATTTATGTCGATGGTTTTGATGGACTTAAATTTTTATTTCCTTTTGTGACAAGCGTACTTTCATCATATTTTTGTGGTGATGATTATGTTAATTCAAAAAAAGAGAAAAAAAGACTTGATGCACAAGATATTGATATTAAATTGAATACTACAAATGATAAACTAAAAAAAGATACGCTAATGCTTGATAGAAATAAAAAGCATGATGAAAAAATAATTGAGGAATTAAATTTAGAAAATTTTAATCTCGAAGAAAGCAAAAAAGCAAAAGAAAAAAGAATAAAAGAATTATCTATATTAAGAAATAATATTATTAAATCATTTATAGAAAATAATGTTTCATTTGATGATATTGCTAATATGGAATATGAAAAATCAATTCAAAAGGTAAAAAAAATTAATAGTGATAAATAGTCACTATTTTTAATATTAATTTAATTTTGTATTTTACAATTTAATCTTTTTTATTTATAATATTTATTGTATTTGAATATAATTATGGTATAATTAGAATAGGTGATATCATGAGAGTTATAATAAGCGCAGGAGGTACAGGAGGACACATTTATCCTGCACTTGCTATTATTAATAAAATAAAAGAGCATGAACCAAAATCAGAGTTTTTATATATAGGAACTCATAATCGTATGGAAAAAGATATAGTACCTAAATTTGGTATTCCTTTTAAGTCTGTTGAAATATATGGATTTAATAGACATAATTTATTTAAAAATTTTAAAACTATAAAGTGCTTGATAAACGCTAAAAAAGAGTGTTTGAAAATAATAAAGGAATTTAACCCTGATATAGTTATAGGTGTTGGTGGATACGTAACAGTACCTGTAATATATAGCGCACATAAATTAAAAGTTAAAACATTTATTCACGAACAAAATAGTGTATCTGGACGCGCTAATATATTTCTTTCTAAATATGCAGATTTAATAGGTGTATCTTTTAAATCAAGTATGAAAGATTTTGATAAAGAAAAAGTAATATTTACAGGTAATCCTTGTGGGGAAGATGCAATTAAAAAGTCAGTTATTCCAAAAAGTAAATTTAATCTTACTGAAGGTAAAAAATTAGTATTAATTGTAATGGGTTCACTAGGTGCATCAAAGGTAAATGAATTTTTAACTAGTACCATGCCATTATTTAATAATAAAGATTATGAAATATTATATGTAACAGGAAATAATGATTATGATAAAATTATTAAAAATAAATTTCCAAGTAATGTTAAAGTAGTTCCTTATATAGATTCTCTTACTGGAATTATGAAAAAAACTGATTTAATGGTAACAAGAGCAGGAGCATCCACACTAAGTGAGATAATTGCCTTAGATATACCATCAATATTAATACCAAGCCCTTATGTACCAAATAATCATCAATATAAAAATGCACTAGATCTAGTTAATCAAGAATCTGCAATATTAATAGAAGAAAAAGATTTAGATGGTGATATATTAGTTAGAACAATAGATTCTATAATAAACGATAACGAAAAACTAAATAACATGAAGAAAAATTTAAAAACTTTGAAAGTAGATAATAGTGCGGAAATAATATATAATAGTATTAAAAAACTAATAGACAGGAAGTAATTATGAATATAATTAATGATATAAAAAAATTAAATGTAGGTAGAGTTTATGAAGATTTTATCTTAAAAGATCATACTACTTATAAAGTGGGTGGTAAGGCTATTTGTGCAGTAACGCCTGATGACTATGAAAAACTAATAATCCTACTTAAATATTTAGATGAATCTAATATCAAATATAAAGTACTAGGGAATGGTTCTAATGTTATATTTAATAGTACTGATTATGATGGTGTTATTATAAAACTAGATAACTTTAATAGTTTAAAAATACTAAATAATAAAATAATAGTAGGAGCAGGATATCCAATAAATAAACTTGCAATTAGAGTATCTAGATTAGGACTAACTGGACTTGAATTTGCAACAGGTATCCCAGGTACAGTAGGTGGCGCAGTATATATGAATGCTGGTGCTTATAAAACTGATATGGGATATATAGTTACAAGTGTTAAAGTAATCACACCTGATTATAAAATAAAGACACTTTCAAATAAAGAATTAGATTTTCATTATAGGACTTCATTTTTACAAAAAAATAAAGGCTATATATGCCTTGAGGCGTTAATCACACTAATAAAAGGTAATACAAAAGATATAATGGAATTAATTGAAGAAAGAAAAATTAGAAGATTAGAAACACAACCACTTGAATATCCATCTGCAGGTTCAGTATTTAGAAATCCTGAGGGGGATTTTGCAGGTAGATTAATAGAAGAAATAGGCTATAAAGGAAAAAGTATTGGTGGCGCTAAAGTAAGTGAAAAACATGCTAACTTTATAATAAATACAGGAAATGCCAAAGGAGAAGACATAAAAAAATTAATAAGTGAAATAAAATCAAAAGTAAAAGAAAAATACAATATAGATTTAAAAGTTGAACAAGAATTCGTAGAATAGGTGATGACATGAAAAAGAATAAAAAGAAAGGTAAAAAAAGAAAATTAAATAAAAAAAGATTATTTATATTTTTAATAATACTTTTACTTTTAGTTTTATTCTTTTATAAACTATTTAATGTTAATATTAAAAATATTTATATAAGTGGTAATAACTATTTAACTGATCAAGAAATAATAGATATTGCTAAATTAGAGGATTATCCTAAAAGTATCAATAATTTATCTTATACTATAGAAAAAAGACTAGAAGATAACTTATATATATTATCTGCTAAAGTTATAAAAAAAGGATTTATAGATAAAGTATATATTGATATAAAAGAAAATTATCCATTGTTTTTCTATCAAGTAGAAAATAAAATAGTTTTATATAATGGAGATATGACAAATGATAAATTTACAGTACCTACAGTTATAAATCAAATACCTAATACTATTTATAGTGAATTTTTAGAAAACTTAAGAAAAATTGATATTGATGTATTAAATAGAATGTCAGAAATAGAGTATAAGCCAACTGATGTAGATGCTGAAAGATTCTTTATACTTATGACTGATGGTAATTATGTATATATAAATTTAGATAAATTTTTATCTATAAATAAATACGTAAGTATTATTAAGTCTTTTGATAATAAAAAAGGTATATTATACCTTGATAGTGGAGAATACTTCGATATATTTGATGAATGAAAATAATATTAAAAACAATATTATTTTTTTGATATTTAATACACTAAATATTGAAAATGGATTCATTTTTTCATTTCACGTGAAATAACAGATTAATATAAAGACATCAAAAATATTGACATCAATAAAAAAATAATATAAAATATTTGCTAAATTTTGAAAATTAAATTAAGTAAATTCATTTATATCTACTCTTAATTACAAATTAATGAGATTTTTACCTCTATCTAGTATATAAATATTGAATAATTTATAAACATGTATTTAAAAATAAGTTTAAAATAAACACAATATATGATATTATATAAAGTGATATGTATATTACAAAAAAATATATTTTATAATAAGTTAATATCAAAAATATATAAAAGAATTAATAGGAGAAAAATTATATGTTTAATAAAAAAATTTTAACTAATATATATAAAGATTTAGAAAGAAAGTTTGAATCAATAATACACATTAACATTCAAAATTTCTCTATAAATGGTGTTGCAATTTATAATAATAAAAAATGTTTTTTTAAAATAGTTAATAAAGAATACTTCGTTAAGGAAATAAATGGATATTTAATTTCTTACAAAAAAATTCCAACTATGGAGATTATATTTATAAAATGGCTAGTACATTGTAAAAAATATTTAATTGCATATGAATTTGATAATACTATTAAAAATTCAGTTGGATTGTTAAATGATGTTTTTGTGGATAATGATTTGACAAAAAAAATTTCACGGGCAAATTATATCAAAATGAAAAAAGTATTATGTATGTTTGATACTATATATTCAACCCCAAAAAGATATTATAGTTATTGTCCTAGTAATATATTTTTTGAAGATAGAATCTATACAAGATTAAAAAAATGGTATATTAATTCTAAAAAAATTAAAAAATTAAAAATTAATTATAATAATGAATATTTAAATTTATCAGATATATTGAATGAGGTTTTTACATATTTTAAAAAGAATATTTATACTAAACGTGAATGTGTTTTAACACAAGGAGATCCTAATACTTTAAACATATCAATTAAACCATGTTTTTTTGATTTAGCAACCGCGGGATATAATCCTATAATTGGTGAAGTGGCTATAACCATAATTTCAACTTTGATATATGATGATTATTTTTGCCCAAAATATCACTCAAAATCATATTTTTTACACGAAAAAGCAATAGAACAAATCAATTATTTTAGACCCAATCTAACTTGGAAAAAAAATAAACATGTTATCAAAATTAATTCAAATATAATTACTAGTGGAATTAGGAAAAAATATGTTTTTGAATATTTAGATATACTAAAAAAAAATAATATTTTAATTGGAGAAGAAATTAAGTATTATATTATTATGAGGTTATTATGTGTATTTAATATTAAAAAAATGGACAGTCTAGATTTTTACTACTCATTATTTTTAGTTTCTTATTTTTATAAAAATATAAATGGGAATTTTTATGAATCAATTAACAGGATAATAGGGGAAATGGAGTGTGTTTAATAATATGATAAAAAATGATTATACTGAAATTATACAATTATATATAAAAAAAATAGAAAAAGAGTTAAAAGAAAATTTAAAATTGATTTATATTATTGGAAGTAGCGCAACAGACGATGTCATTGTTAATTGGAGTGATATCGATTGTATAATTGTATTATATGATTATATAGAGAAAGATATAGAACTTATTAAAAAAATATCAAATAGTTTTAGTGTAAAAATAGGTAATACAATTTATTCAAAAAAAGAATTTGAAAATGGTTTAATAGATCCAAAAACATATTATTATTTACTTTTACAAAAAAATAATATCTTAAAATTTCAATATAAAAGTAGTGACTTATTAATCCCATTTGTTAATTCGAGTGAATGTAAAAAAATTACTAAGACAATATTAACTATAGATTTACATAATTGTAAAAGAATATTAACGTATAAAAAAATTACTGATAATCAAATTAAGACATTATTTAAAAAAATATATGTGATAATGAAATCAATATTAATTATGAATGATTATACACCAAAGAATTATAGAGAAACATTTAAGTTATTTCATGAAATATTTAAATTTGAATATTTTAATTATTTAGATTTTATTAATGATTTTCAAAATGATAATGTTGATATAATCAAATTAAAAAATTATGCATTGAAATTAATCATATTCGTAACAGAAAGTATAATTCAATAATGAATATGGAGGAAAAGCTATGATAAAAGAAAGACAATTTGATAATAATTCTACGTTTTTTGACATTGGTATAGATGAAAAACTTGATAATTTTGCAACATTATATTGTGTAATGTCAGAAACAAAAAAGAAAAGGACTGATATAACAAGGTTGGCTTTAAGATATTTACAACATGATAGGACACTTACTGATAATGAAATAGCGATTGCTAAGACTATTATGGATGATAGTTTTTATAAAAAATTGAAAAAATATCATCATTGTAAGTTATGCTCTAATGATTTTAACAGAGAGGTCCTAACGGAATATAGTTCAAAATTTAAGTTTTGGGAAGTTTGTTTTCCTACTGTTCCCTATTTTCCAGGGAATATGATGATTTATCTAAAAGAAAGAGCAAAAAAAAAGAAAGAAAACTTATGGGAATTATCTTATGATGAATTACTAGAATTGAAAAAAATTATAATTGATTTAAAATTACGTTTAAATATTTATTTATTTGATGGAAATTTAATAGGTATAAATGTTTTATTTAATCAAATTTCAAAATCTCAACTTTGCATTCATGGACATATTGAATTGATGGTGAAAAACATTGATAAATTGAATTATGGTTGTAGATTATTGAGTATGCGAAACTATGATCCGACTGTTAAACTATTAAATTCTCAGGTAGAAGATTCAATAGGAATAATAAAAACTTTGGAAGGTATAAGAATAAATTTAAAAACTATAGATATTAATAGTGCTTTAATTTTAATAAAAAATTATGAAAATGAAATGATAAATTTAATTAATTTGGGTAATATATTAAGAAATGGAAAAAAAGAAGTATCAAATGATTTTGAATTAGCATTATTAAACGGAATGAGTCCTGCACCAGCCAATTCAATTTATATAACAGATTATAGAAATGAATTATTTTTATCATCAGTCCCAGAAATTATACCGCCTACTATTCCTCTTAGTGAAGTTGGAAGTTTGGATGATGAAGAAAATTTATATTTAACAAAATTTAATGCTACGACTCCTAATTCGGATTTTTCCATAATTAGAAAATATAGTCCGTTAGTAAGACCTAGTAGTAAAATATCAACGAATACTCCATATTCAAATAATGTAAAAGAGTTAACATTAAGTATGAAAAGGATATTGAAATAGTTATGAAAAGTTATATATATGATAATTATAGTAATGAAGAATTAGAAAAAATAATAACTTTTGATAACTATACTGACAATGGATACCCAACTTCTAATTGTATAGCGAAAGGATATTTAAATGATATATTTTTTAAAAAATTAAATTTAGCAAAAATTTATGAGCTTTATAAAGGCGATTATTTACTATTATTTAATGAGTATTATAAAATTATAAATCAACTTATAAAAACTAATAAAATTTTAGGTATAATTCAAAATAAGGAGGGTATATTTGAATTCTCAAAATTATTAGATGAAACAAAGTTTTTGGATAATGGTAATTCTTTTGAGTGGATTGAAATTTTAAGTTTATTTGATAAAATATTACTTGATATAAATGCTTGTGTTAGATATAATGATATTAATGAAGAAAAAATAGGATTTGAAACAGCAATTTGGAATTTTACTATTGATGGAGTCCTTTTTGACCTTGATCCACCAAAAATATTAAAGATTGGTACAGATACATCATTTACAAGAAAGGATGATTATAATCATAAAAAAAGAACTTTATATCGAAGTTTTGATGAAATAGGAATGAAATTTAATTTGTTAGTTACATTGATATTAGGTGAAAAGCATAATAGCTTTATTGTAAAAAATCAACCTAATAATTATATAGAAGTTTTAATTAAAAAAATTATTAAAAGTGCAACAAGCAATTTAATAAGAAAACAAATTTTACAAAATTTAATAAATGGAATAGAACAAAAAGAAAATTTTATTGGACATCCAATAGAAATTGTAAGGAGAGAAATTATGATAAAAGAAAAAGGCGATAACAAAATATTTATATTTGTGGCAGGCACATCAGAATCTGGCAAAAGTGGTGGCATAAATTATTTAAAAGATAATTATTCGGAAATTCAACATATAAAAATAAGGGACGTTTTTCCTAAAGTATATGAAGATACATTTTCGAATCTTTCATTTGAAGATTGGCAGAATTTTGAAGAAAGTAGGAATTTAAATAATTTTTGGAAATTATTTATTAATAAAGTTTATGAAATAGCAGACGATAGTAAAAGTATTATTATATTAGATACTATGTATGGAGTTGAAGGAATGATAGAGTTGTATAATATTTTAGGTGACAAAGTAAATTTATTATATATAGATGCCCCATTTAATGAGAGAGTAATACGAGAGTACAAAAGGTTAAGAAGTGATTCAATTAATGGAACTAGAAAAGCTGATTTAACTGTTACAATTGATGACATAATAGAAAGAACGATAAAAAAAGATAAAAAGAAAAATAAAAAAGGTGCATATAAATTACCTTTATTAACATATAGTACTGACAGACAAACAATAGAAATTAACGGAACTGGAGAACAATTTACTACAATTATTAATAATGATAGTACACTCGAAAATTTTCATTATATGCTTGATAATTATATAAAACCAAAATTAACAAATTTGAAGGAAAATGTTAGGAAGTTAAAAAAATAATGGAAATAACTTTTTTAAGACATGGTAAAACCGATTTAAATGGTAAGGGATATATTGCTACAAAAGAAGATTATTCTTTGAATGAGGCTGGTAAAAAACAATGTTTGAATAATATTTTTCTTCCTAATAGTTTTAATTGCGTTTATTGTTCACCATACAAGCGAACAATAGAAACGGCAAAGATCGTTTATCCTTATTTAGAACCAATAGTTTTTTCTAATTTAACACAACGTGATTTAGGAATTTTAAACGAAAAATTTAAAAGAGATTATAGTGTTGATTATTTAAAATCAGTTAGAGAATATATTATAAATCCCAAAAATGCTGAAACCTTACAAGATATAATCAAAAGATTGGATTTGTTTATAGAATATATAAAATTACACCATGATGAGAATTCACGATTGTTAGTCGTTACACACAATGGAATTATGAGAATAATAAAAAAATTTTATATGAATGAGAATAACAATATAGATAGTGAAAATTTGGGTCAATTTAAAATGATAGTAAAAAAATAAATTTAAAGGAGTTTTTCATGAGAGAAAGTATTAAGATTAAAACAAGTGACTATAATTTCAAATTTAGAGTTTCTGGCTTGATAATTAGGAACAATAAATTACTTTTAGTCGATATGGACAATAGTGGTTTTTTATGCTTACCTGGTGGTTATGTTGAACTAGGTGAAACTACGAAAGAAGCTATAGTGCGTGAACTTACTGAAGAAACTGGGAAAAAAGTCATTGTTAAAAAATATTTGGGCGTTGCCGAAAATTATTTTATCAATAAATATTGTAAAAAAGTACATGAAATTTCATTTTATTATCAAATGAATTTTATTGATAATAACATAACTGAAAACGATTTTACTTTAATTGAAAATGATAAAGGACATAATATAAAATTAGATTTTAAATGGCTTGATATTAATAATTTAGATAATTTTGATGTTAGACCATCCTTTATAAAAAAAATAATTGTCAATAAATTAGAATTTAATCATTTAATTTTTGAGGATTTAGAAAATAAGCAATAAATTAATACATAAAAGTGGTTTTATTTAAAAGAATATTGAGAAGATTTATTTATGTTAATTTGATTAGGCACTTGCAATGGTAAAGAAGAAAAATAATAATTTTGAATATTTATACTATATTAAACTTATACTTATTTTAATGTATAAGTTTTTTCATACATAAAAATGACTATTTCATTCATTAAATATTGAATTAATTATATATTAAGAGTATTTTAATAATAATTTTCTTTATATTTACTTGAAAATTATAAAGAAAATGTGTTACAATTATTTTGTAATAAAGATGAGTTTGACATTGACAAACAGTACATATAGTGATAATATAAAAATAATTTTGAATGGGGGGAATAAAAATGGAAGAAAAAATGAAATATAAATTAACTGGGTATCCAAGCATTGATAAACCATGGAATGAGGTTTACAATTTTAATGGAAGTTTACCTGCTGCAAATAAAACAGTATATGAAGATTTATATGATAGCAATATTAATTATAGTAATGATTTAGCAATTGAATTTTTCGGAGCAAAAATAAATTATAATAAATTATTTAAAAATATAGATTATACTTCAAAAGCATTTGAAGAATATGGGATAAAAAAAGGTGATTTTGTTACTATATGTGCTGCTGGAACTCCTGAGACAGTATATAGTTTTTATGCTTTATCAAAAATCGGCGCTGTATCTAACTTAATATCACCATATTTTGATAAAGAACAATTAGTAAAAAGAATTGAAGAATGTGAAAGTGATGTATTAATTGTAATGGATACTTTTTATGACGAAATAAAGGATTCCATTAAAAGGTCAAGAATTAAACATATAATTATTATGCCTACACTTAATTCAACAATTTTAAGTTTAGTTTCAAAAAAATATAAATTACAAAAAAATAGTAATGAATTATTTTGGAATCAATTTATAAAAGATGGAGAAAAAAGAAAAGATACTAAGACAGTAACTTATGAAAAAGACCTACCACTTGCCATGGTATATTCATCAGGAACTACAGGAGCATCTAAAGGTATCCTACTTTCAAATGATAGTTTTCAAAATTCTTTGATTGCTTATAAAAAGTCTGGGTTAGATATTTCAAGAGGTCAAAAATTTTATCAAATTATACCACCTTGGTTTTCAACAGGGCTTAGCACATCTATAAATTTACCTCTTACTTGTGGTGCTTCTATTTATATGGATCCTAGATTTGAAAGGCAAGTTTTTGTTAAAAACATAATAAAGCATAAACCAAATTATACAGTAGCCCCAACTAGTATGTATGAAGGCTTTTTAGATAAAAACTTGGTAAAAAAATGTGATTTATCATACTTTAATAAACCTTTTGAAGGTGGCGAACCACTTAGAGTTGAAGTAAAAAATGAAATTGATAAAGTTTTTAAAGAACACGGCAGCACTTCTGAATTATTAGTCGGATATGGTCAATGCGAAGGTGGAGCAACAATAACAACACAAATTCATGGTGTAAAAAATACTAATGGTTCAGTTGGTTATCCTCTTCCTGGAGTTACAATAGCTATTTTTGATGAAAATTTTAATGAGTTAAAGTATAATGAAAGAGGTTATATCTTAGCAAACACTCCTTGCAGAATGATAGGATATTATAATAACGATTTAGAAAATGAAAAATATTTTCATATAGATAAAAATAATACGAAATGGAATTGTACAGGAGATGTTGGATATATAAATGAAAATGGTGAATTATTCGTTGAGGGAAGGGCATCTGATTATACTATAATAGGAGATAAAAAAATATATAATTTTGATGTTGAAAACGCAATAATGTCATTACCAGAAATAAAATTATGTGATGTATTTGGTAAAAAAGATAGTAATAATGAAGATTCTTTTGTCGCACACATTATATTTAAAGATGATGTATATACTTCACTTAAGGACAATACTAATTTATTGAATCAAGAATTGATTAAAATTCAAAATAAAGTATATGAATTAACTAGTGAATATGACATGGTTCCTAAAATATTTAAAATTAGAACTGAATTTCCTCATGCTAAATCAGGTAAACGCGATATTAACAAGATAATGAGTGAAACAGAAGGATTTATAGAAATAAATGGATTAGAAAAACCAAAGGTAAAGAAATATTAAAATAAACGAAGAAAATTTTAAGTTTAGTATAGATTTTCTTCGCTTTTTATATACTTTTTAATAATTTAATGATATAATTTTTATGATAATATGGTGGTGGATTTATGATAATAACTAATATGACTTTTTTATTGATGTTTAGTTTTGTATATATTTTATGTATAATTTGTATATATTTTTCTAAAGAGAGAATTAAAAATTCAGAAAATAAAATATATAAGATAATGTTGATAACAAATTTAATTGGTATATTTTTACAAATCTTATGTGATATAGTGTCATACAAGTATGATTCGATTCCAAAGATTTTTAGTAATTCAGTATTAAGCCTTTATTTGATGTACTTTTTGACGTGGCTTACTCTTATCTTTATTTATTTGTTAGAGATATCCTCAAAACATAAAAAAATTTTAACAAAATTATCGGTTATTTTTTGCATAATTTCAAATATTATTACACTATTTTTACCATATAGTCTTTATAGAGATACAGTAAACAATGTTTACTATACTAAGGGTGCAGCAATAAATTATGTTTTCGTAATTTCCGGAGTTATATATACATTAATGTTATTAGTATTAATTTTAAAAAGTAAAAAAATAACAAAGAAAAAAGCAATACCTATTTACTTGTTCTTATTATTTGGATTAATAGCCGCGTTGATACAAATGGATAATCCAGCATTAGTAATTATAGCGCCTGCAGAAAGTCTAATTTGCTTTTTAATGTATTTCACAATAGAAAATCCAGATGTTAAAATGATTAATCAACTTGAACTCGCTAAAAATCAAGCAGAAAAGGCAAATAGAGCAAAAACAGACTTTTTAAGCAG
>CANRAT010000017.1 GCA_947628685.1 uncultured Bacilli bacterium | reverse complement strand
TCTATAGAATCAATTTTATTAATTTTTTGATGTATTTCAATTTTTAATTCTTCTTCAGTTGCATATTTATCATCAATAGTTGTTTCTACTTCTATTAATGGTTGTGTATCTGTATTTTCTTTTTCAACAATAATTCCCTTTAATTTATTTACTTCTTCATTTAACATATCAAGAAATACTTCTACACCAACACTATCTATAAATCCTGATTGTTCAGACCCTAATATATCTCCTGCACCTCTTATAGATAAATCTCTCATAGCGATAGAAAAACCACTACCAAGTTCTGTAAATTCTTTTATTACATTAAGTCTTTTTTTAGCAATATCTGATAGTATTTTGCCTTTATTATACATTAAGTATGCATAAGCAATTTTATTACTTCTACCTACTCTACCTCTTATTTGATAAAGTTGAGATAGTCCATATCTATCTGCATCTATAATTATTAAAGTATTTACATTAGGTATATCAATACCTGTTTCAATTATTGTTGTACAAAGAAGTACATCATACTCTTTATTTGAAAACTTGTACATTACATCTTCTAATTCATCTTTTTGCATTCTACCATGTCCACATATAATACGTGCCTCTGGAACAAGTCTTTCTATCATTCTAAGTTTTTCTTCCATAGTATCAATATTATTATAAAGTATAAATACTTGACCATTTCTAGCTAATTCTTTATAGATTGCATCTTTTATTACATTTTGATTTTCTTCTAAAACATAAGTTTGAATTGGATATCTATCCATAGGTGGTGTTTCTATTAGTGATAAACTTCTAACACCCGCAAGTGACATTTGGAGTGTTCTTGGTATTGGTGTTGCACTAAGTGTTAAAACATCTATATTATTTTTATAAGATTTAATTTTTTCTTTATGTTTAACTCCAAATCTTTGTTCCTCATCTATTACAAGTAACCCTAGTCTTTTACAAATAATATCATCAGAAAGTATTCTATGTGTACCTATTAATAAATCTACTTTACCTTCACTCAAATCTTTAATTATTTCTTTTTGTTTTTTTAATGAAACAAATCTATTAAGTAGTTCAATTCTAACAGGGAATTCTTTAAATCTTTCTAAAGCATTTGTATAGTGTTGATGCGATAGTATTGTAGTTGGACAAAGAAATAAAACTTGTTTATTAGACATTATTGCTTTAAATATCGCACGGAATGCTACTTCAGTTTTACCATACCCTACATCCCCACAAAGGAGCCTATCCATAGGAACTCTTCTTTCCATATCTCGTTTTATTTCTTCAGTTACTTTTAATTGATCTTTAGTCTCCTCATATGGAAACTCTTTTTCAAATTCTATTTGTTCCTCGGTATCTTTTTCAAATGCATATCCTATAGCCATTTCTCTTTCTGAATAAAGTTTGAGTAAGTCCTCTGCTATATCTTCTATTTTCTTCTTTATACGTAATTTAGTTTTTATCCATTCTGTACCACCTAATTTATTTATTTTAGGTTGTATTCCTTCATTAGAAGAATATTTACTTATCAATTCTAACTTTTCAACAGGTATATAAAGTTTATCCCCATCTTTATATTCTAACATTATATAATCTTTTTTAAGACCATTTTTAGTAAGAGTCTTAATACCTTTATAAATACCTATTCCATGAGATGAATGTACCACATAATCTCCAACACTAAGTTTATTTATATCTCTAATTTTAGTTCCCATTTTAAAATGTGATTTATATGCGACTTCATTTTCTTTTTTATTAAATAATTCTTTTTCAGATACTACTACAAAATTATCTATTATATACCCACTATTAATTTGTTTTACTATTAGATTTATTTTATTATTTATTATATTATCAATACTCGTTATAATAGTATTTTTGTTATTTAATTCTTCTTCTATTTTATTTACTTTATATTTATCTTTTAAGCATATTATAACTGTTTTTCCATCCTTTATATACCCGTTAAGTCTTTTAGAAATACTATCCATACTTCCTTTAAAGTTTTCAAGTTCAAATGATTTATATTTAATACTGCCTTTTATTTTATTGTCAAATGAGGTAAACTCTACTTCTTCTAAATTATATGAATTTTTTAATTCAAACATAAAACGAGTTTTAATAGGAATTTCATTATTCTTTTTATAATCTTCTATTTCATCAATTAATAATTTATAACTTGTATTTATAGACTCTTTATCATCATATATAAGTATTGGATTTTCTATATAATCTAAAATTGATGATGGAGTTATATAATTTACAATCTCTCTTTGCTTTAAATCTTCATCAAGTTCTTTATTTACAATAAATTCTGTTGTTGGATTAATTGTAATTTCATCTAGTGCGTGTTTAGATATTTGTGTATCTACATCAAATTCATTAATCCTATCTATTTCATCACCCCAAAACTCTAATCTTATTGGATTAGAGTAGTTTATTGGAAATATATCTATAACAAATCCACGTACTGCTACTTCACCTGTTTTATTTACTATGGATTCTCTTTTATAACCTATTTTATATAGTTTACTTACAAGTTCATCTATTTTTATCTCTTCATTTAGTTTGAGTGTTATAAATGAATTCTTATAATCTTTTGGATTTGGTAAGAATCTTAAAAATCCCATTAAATTTGTTACAACAATTTGTTTTTCATTTAATACTTTATTTAATGTATCTAATCTAGTAAATTTAAATTCTGGACTTATAGCAAGTGCTTCACTTGTTAAAAAATCATCCATAGGAAAGAAGGATACTAGAGGAGTATAGTTAAGTAATGTTTGATATAATTTATTTGCTTCATATATAGATGTTGTTAGGCATAATATATTTCTATTTTCTTTTTTAAATTTTTTATATATAAAAAGCCCTTTAAGTTCAGTTGTTAAACCTGATATAACAGAACCATCTATATCGCTAAATATATTGTTTAAAAAATTCATTTTATCCTCCTCCTATTTAATTTTTTTATTACATCTGCTTTGTATTTCTAATTTTTTCCATTTTTTCTTGTATTTGCTCATCAGAATAAATTAAACTATTATTTTCAAGTTTTAATGATTTACATAAGAAATTATTAAAATTTATAACATCTTGACAAATTTCCTCACCATTTAAATCATTTTGAATTAACTTAAATTTTTCATACCAATTAATTAAGCAATTATATATAAAATTTAAAGTTGAATTTATATAAGGTTGAAAAAACGGTTTTTTATTACTGTTATCTTTAAAATATCTAATTATAAAATCACAAGAAGTTATAAATTCCAAAATTTTTTCTTTTGAATCATATTTTAAAAGTTCAGAAATTAATCCATTTAAATTTGCACTTAAATATAGATTTTCCATGCAATCTTTACCAATTATCTTTTCCAAGCATATTGATATATCTCTACAAATTTTATATGCTGGACTCATTCTTTGCTCGATATTGCATTCATTAAAATATCTTTCAGCCATTAGTTGTGTATACCCTTCATTTAGTCCAATTCCTATTGTTTTTCTTTTTTTTATCTGTGAAAAACCAGAATATATAATTTTATTATTTGCATCTTTATATGAACTTGCCATGTGAAATAGTTCATGATAAAAAGCTGTTATAGTAGACTCTTCATCTAAAAACAACAAATTTGACGGTACAACTGCACAGTTCATCTTAGGCGAATAAAATCCTCCAACAAGTGTAAGTTTGACTGATGAAACAATTAATAGTAAAAAATTTGATTCAAATATTTTAAAATTAGAAAGGTTGTTATACATTAAATTTAATTGATTCGAATTAAAATTTTTAGTAATTACTTCATAAAATTTATGTAAATAAACATTTTTAATTTTATCTATTTTTTCTTTATCAATTTCATTTTTATTGAATTTCAATTGTGGAGGTAACACTACTGAAATGTCTTCTTTTACTTTAAAATCCTTTACTAGTTTATAATTTAAGAAAACTTTTTTAGATAGATAATAACCAAAAATATATATTATCGAGTATTTTAAAATTGTATCATAGCCATCAATAAATAAATAATTTTTTTCATCATTCATTATATACTTCACTTCCAGTTTAATCTTTAAATGATACCAAAGTATCATTAATTATATTTATTCATAACATTATCAAATGGTAATTTTAAATAGTCTATAATTATATTAGGCATTTTATCTATTATTGGTTTAATTAAATCTAATTCATCTTTACTAAACTTACCTAATACATAATCTTTAGTGTCTTTAGATTTATCATTTGATATACCTACTTTTATTCTTTTATATTCATTTGTAGATAAATTTAACTCTATATTTTTAAGACCATTATGTCCACCGCTAGAACCTTTATATCTTAATCGATAGGATCCAACCAGAGTATCTAAATCATCACATATTACTAATATATCACTTGTATCTATTTTAAAATAGTTTACAAAGTCTTTTATTACTTCTCCTGATAGATTCATATATTTTTGAGGTTTTAATAATATAATCTTTTCACCATCATAATTAAACTGCGTATAAAGCCCATTAAATTTATTTGAATCTAGTTTAACATTAAAATAATTAGATACACTATCTATACACATAAATCCTATATTGTGTCTAGTATTATTATATTCACGCCCTGGATTTCCTAAGCCTACTATAAGTTTCATATTTCACTTCTTTTCTATATTGTGGTACAAATCATATACTTCACTTTTTTTCATACCACGTTCACGTGCAACTATTTTAATTGCATCCATTACACTATTACCATCTTCTATATAAAGATTAACATGCTCATCTATAGTTAAACTTTTATATTCAGTAATAGTTTTATTTCCTTCTATTACTAGCACAAGTTCACCCTTATATTCGTTATTTTGTTTTATTAATTCTTCTATAGTACCCCTATATATTTCTTCATATTTTTTGGATATTTCCCGGGAAATAGAAATTTTTCTATTATTTCCCAAAATATTTCCCAAATCTTTTAACGTTTTATTTATCCTATGTGGTGCCTCATAAATTATTAAAGTTGCATCTATATTTTTTAAATATTCTAACTCTTTTCTTCTTTCACTATCCCTAGATTTTAAAAATCCATAATAATAAAATGGCATAGGACTGATTCCAGATGATGTAAGCGCTGGAATAAGTGCGGTCGCACCCGGAAGGCTTATTACATTATAACCCTTTTCTATTGCAAAATAAGCAAGTGCATATCCAGGATCACTTATTATAGGAGTTCCTCTATCACTTACAAGTCCAACATTAGATCCATTTTCTAAATACTCTAATAATTTTTGCTTATTTTTTGTTTCGTTATATTCGTGTGAAGAGATTAATTTTTTACTTATATTATAATATTTTAACAATTCACCTGTTACTCTTGTATCTTCACAAAATATGACATCAACCATTTTTAGTGTATTAATGGCTCTAATAGTTATATCTTCCATATTTCCTATTGGAGTTGGAATAAGATATAAAGATGGCGTATTGTTATAACTTTTTTGTGACATATTATCACCCCACTATTCATTTTTCAAAAAATTCATTACTAAGTCTATTAATATTTCTTTTTCTTTTGGATTAGATTGTGCGATAAGTAAAGTTATTGCAACAAGTGTATTATTATCTATAACTTGTCCTTTTTCATTATATAAAATATCATAAAAGTCTAAAAAGTATATAAATAGAGTTGCAGCAATCCTTTTATTTCCATCTATAAACGTATGATTTTTAGTAATTAAATACAAGAAATTAGCTGCTTTTTCTTCTGTTGAAGGATAAAGATCATTTCCATCAAAAGACTGATATATAGCCCCTATGATTGATTTTAACCCTTCATTACGCTCGAGCGCAAAAAGATCACTATCACTATTAAATTTAAGTTTTCTTATTATTTCTATACAATCTTCATATCTTATTTTCTTAGTATTTTTAGTTCCACTAGGTTTATTTATTCTTTTATGATCATAATCATCAAGTAAATTTAAAGCATTAGAATAATTGTTTATTACTTTTATTATTTCTTGTGCTTCATCCTCACTTAGTTTTTCATCAATCCTTCCAGCTATATCTATTAGTTTAATTGTTTTTTCTAAATATTCTAATCTTTTTTGATTTACTGCATAACCTTTTATTAAATATTCCTTTAATATTTTATTAGCCCATTTTCTAAAAATTATACCGTTTTTTGATTTAACACGATATCCAACACTTATTATCACATCTAAATTATAATAATCTACCATATGAGTTTGTGTTTTTCCGTGAATCGCACCATGTAGAGTGGTATTCTCAAATTTTGCGACAACCACATCATCATACAATTCTTCTTTAAGCGCATTGTTTATATGCTTTCTAATTGTCTTATAGTCTCTATCAAACAACTGTGCCATTTGTTCAGTATTAAGCCATACAGTTTCATCTTTCATATTTACTTCTAATTTTATATTTTGATTTTCAAATAATATTATTTCATTTTTCATATTTATTCCCCCATTCTTTTAATAATTTTTATTCAAAATATTTTTTTATTTCATCAGTATATTCTCCGCTGTCTAAATGTGTATAAATTGGTGGCATGATTTTAAGTCCAACATTTCCATTTTTAGAACCTTCAATAAGCATTATATTTGCTTCCATATCTTTTTTTGGATATACAAACTGGACTTTTTTAGGTTCTATATTATTTTTTTTCATACATTCTATTATCTCTACAAATCTTTCAGGTCTATTTACTATAGCAATAACTCCATTATTTTTAAGTAATTTTTTTGCAATCATAAAAATTTGTTCTAAATTTAATTTAACTTCATGACGAGCAATAGTCTTATAATCGTTTTTATTTGTATTAGAAGTATTTTTATATTTGAAAAAAGGTGGATTACAAGTTATCACATCAAATGTATCTGTTTCACATTTTTTATAAAATTCATTTATATCTTCATTAATAATAGTTATTTGATCATCTTTTTTATTAATTTTTATAGACTCTTCTGCAAGAAGTGATACACTTTTTTGAATTTCTACACCTATTATTTTTGCATTAGTTTTAGTAGATAATATTAAAGGTATAGGTGCGTTGCCACATCCTATATCAAGTATTTTTTTTGCTTTTTTATTTATAGTTACAAAGTTAGGTAGTAACACTGAATCTAGAGAAAAATTAAACATTTCGCTATCTTGAATGATTTTTAAATTTTTATATCCAAGTAAATAATTAGTTACTTTCATTTAATCCTACTTCTACTACTACACCATCTTTTAATTCTACTTTGTACTTTTGTTTTAAAATATCCACGCTAATAACTTTACCATCACCCTCATCTGTTTTTACAAATTTGCCTACTTTTGGTAAATTTTTTGCACACTCCCTATAACATTCATCTTCATATTTTAAACAGCAAAGAAGCCTTCCACATACACCATTTATCTTTGTAGGATTTAAAGCAATATTTTGATTTTTAGCCATGTTAATAGATACTGAATCAAAATCACATAAAAAATTTGAACAACATAACTTTCTGCCACATGATCCATATCCACCTACTTCACGTGCTTTATCTCTTACTCCTACTTGTCTAAGTTCAATTCTCGTTTTATATATGTTGGCAAGATCTTTAGCAAGTTTTCTAAAATCAATTCTTGTATCAGATAAAAATGTAAATAGTAATTGACTTCTATCAAATGTATAGTTAGCATCCATTATAAACATGTTAAGATGATATTCCTCTACCATTTCTTTGCACTTTTTTAAAGCCTTTTTTGCATCTTCAACATTTTTTAAATGTTTTTCATAATCTTTTTTGGATGCTATACGAATTACACAACTAAGTGATGTAGATAGTTTATTTTCATCTATTTCAAAATTAGGTAACTCTACACAACCAAATTGCAATCCTCTTTCCGTTTCTACTATTACATTTATTCCTTTTTTTATTTTTAAGCCTTTTGGTGAGAAATAATATATTTTGCTATTCTTTTTAAAAGATACACCTACTACCTCAATCATGTTCTTCACACCTTTCTAGTTCTATTATAAATTTATCCATAAGCATGTTAGGATTAACATTAAATTTAATTGTTTCCCTTAAATTCATTATAACATTTATTTTTGCTGTTATGGTATCTATAGTGTTTTTTTCTTCTATATTTTGTAAAATTTCAATATAATCGTTAAATATTTCAATATTTTTATTTAATTTAATATTTAATATATCTTTATAAAAAAGTAAAATAACTGTAAAAGCATTATAAATATCGTCTTTTTCTTTAAAATAATCATGCCATAATTTATTTATATATATTATTGTATTAGTATGATTTTCTTCATAATACTTTATAAATTCTAATACTTTTTTTAATTTTTCAAAGTTTTCTTCATTTTTTATATACTGATCTATATCATCCACATTATTAGAAATATAGTGAGCAATTTTTTCATTCGTACTTAAATTTGTTAAATTTAATTTGTTTTTAAGTGATATGACTTGACATCTAGATACTATAGTACTTAAAACTTGATACAAATTTTCAGTTATTAAAATGGCAATGATGCCTTCTTCTGGTTCCTCTAAAAATTTTAATAGAGAATTGGCAGATGATGCGTTTAATTTTTCGGCTTTATTAATTATATATACTTTTTTATTTCCTACTATAGACTTTTTTGAAAATTCTTCTTGTAACTCTTCTAATTGCGACTTTTTAATCCACTGCCCATCTGGGTCTATTATTTTAAGTTCAATAAATTCATTTTTATCAATCGAAGTGCATTGCATACACTTATCGCATTTTTTGTTGTTACTATAATTATTTGGGCAAAGCAAATATTTTGAAAAGGCTATCGCAAAATCAAGTGCTTTAGAATAGCCATTAGTTTCTATAAGATAGGCATGGCTTAATTTATCATTTTTTATTGAATTAATCAATGTTTTATAAGCAATGTTTTGTTCTAAACTAAAATCATCTAACATACTTTCCTCCCAAAATAGTTACATAGATATTATATCATGAAAACGAGTTATTTTTAATTAAAAAAATAGCATTAAGCTATTTCAAATAATATTTTTTATATTATCTAATAAATAAGCACCATTATGAATATAAGTGATAAAAGTGCAGGTACACCAAGTATAGAAATAATACCTACTGTAATTACATTAATAGGTATAATAAGCCCTACAGGTTGTACTACAAGATTATAAGCATATAACAAAAAAGAACTAATAATAATTCGTTTAATTATTTTAAATATAAGTTTTAACATATTGTCCACCTAGTTTATCTTATGTTTAAAATAATCTTTTATGAATCTTTATTAGTTGTTATATCCATTCTATTTTCTAAAGCCATTTCTAGTGTCAATGAATCTACATAATCTATTTCAGCACCTATTGGAATTCCATAAGCAATTTTAGATATTTTAACATTCATTCCTTCAAGTATTTTTGATATATAAAGAGATGTTGTTTCTCCTTCAACACTTGGCTTAAGCGCTAATATTATCTCTTTTATGTTATCTTTTTTTACTCTATCTATTATGCTTTTTAAATTTATATCTTCTGGATTTATTCCATCTATTGGTGAGATTAATCCATCAAGCACATGGTAATATCCATCATAAATATTTAATTTTTCAAATTGTATAACATTTTTTGGTTCTTCTACTACACATAAAGTTTGTTTGTTTCTATTTTTATCTTTACAAATTTCACATAATTCATCTTCACTTAAATTGTTACATTTTACACATCTTCTTATCTTTGTTTTAGAATCTTTAAGCGAAGAGGAAAATATATCTATTGTTTCACTATCAATATCTAAAACTGATAAAGCAAGCCTCTCAGCTGTTTTTTCACCTATTCCAGGTAATTTTTTAAAACACTCTATCAAATTTAGAATAGTACTTGGATATTTCATTAAAATAAACCTGGCATTCCTTTAGTGTATGCTCCCATTTTGTCGTTAGTTTCTTTATCTATTTGTTTCATACAATCATTAAAGGCAACTGTAATCATGTCCTGTAAAAGTTCTACATCATCTGATTCTATTTTATCCATATCAATTTTAATATCAAGTAACTCTTTTTTACCATTCATTTTTACTGTTACTATAGAAGATTTACCTGTAAATTCAGTAGAATTTATCTTCTCTTGTGTTTCTAACATATCACGTTGTAATTTTTGTGCTTGTTTAAGCATAGCCTGCATATTCATATTATTCCCTCTTTCTAATTATAGACTATTACATCTTCAAAAATATTTTCTATTTCATTTTTATCTTGTTTTATTTCTTGTTCATCTTTCATTTCATATATTTCTTCTAGTTTCTTTTCTTCTTCTTTATATTCATATATATTATTTTTTGATTTCATATTTTTATTGAATTCTATCTTTATTGGATCCCATTCTTCCATACTAACAGCAATAGGCTTATATTCTACACCAAATACTTTTTTTAAAGAATCTTCTATTTTAATAAGTGAAAGATTAAAGCATTCTTCTAAATTTTTTATTTTATATACAAATATTAAATTTCTATCTCCTTTTGCTTTTAAATCACCATCTAAGATAAGTGAAACTACACTACTGTAATCAGGATCCATAAGTAATTCTTTTATTCTATCTAAATCTGATTTAAACGAAACAAGTTCCTTTTTATCAAATTTTGAAAGTGTATTATTAATTCTTATTTGTTTTAATTTTTCAATATCCTTTTTTACTGCATCAGTTGCTTCTTTTTTTTCTATTTTGGTTTCGACTTTTATTTGCTTTTTTTCTTCTAAAATAGGTATTTCATCTTTAACTTTATTTACTATAACTTTTTCTTTTTTTAATTCTAACATTTTTATAACTGATAATTCAAATAACAATCTCACATTATTAGTATTTTTGCTTGATTTTAATGTATCAAGTAATATTTCTATTGAATTATATATATTATTTTCATCAACTAAATTACAGATATATTCATATAATTTTTTTTCTTCACTATTTTCAAAATAATTTGAACTATTAAAATATATTAATGTATTTTTTAAAAATTCTATCGTTAGTTCTATTATTTTTGTCAAATTTTTACCATTTTCATCATACTCTTTTATTATATCAAAAGCAGCACTTAGTTTATTTTCAAATATTTTCTTTAAAAGTTCATATATCTCATCATTTGTAACAGTTCCATACACTGCATGAACGTCTTTAGTTGTAATTTTATCTAATGTATAAGCAGTTAATTGATCGAGTAAACTAACTGAATCTCTCATGCCACCATCTGATAATTTAGCAATTAATTCTATCGCAGCATCTTCTATATCTATTTTTTCATTATTACAGATATATTCTAATCTTTTTCTTATATCGCTTATACTTATCTTTTTAAAGTCAAATCTTTGACACCTTGATAGTATTGTAGCAGGTATTTTATGTGGCTCTGTTGTAGCAAGTATAAATATTATGTGTTTAGGTGGTTCTTCTAAAGTTTTTAGTAATGCATTAAAAGCAGCCGTAGTAAGCATGTGTACCTCGTCTATAATGTACACTTTATATTTTCCAAATGAAGGTACTAAACTTACTTTATCTCTTAATTCTCTTATTTCATCTACACCGTTGTTAGAAGCAGCATCAATTTCTATTATATCAGTGTTTTGTCTATTGTCTGTTTGTGTACATGATACGCATTTGTTACAAGGTGTTACATGATCCAAAGATTCGCAATTAACAATTTTAGCAAGTATTTTAGCAATACTAGTTTTTCCTGTACCCCTTGGTCCTGTAAAAAGATAAGCATGATTAATTTTATTATTTAATATTCCATTAGTTAATGTTTGTATTATTACTTTTTGACCAACTACATCATCAAATGTTTTTGGTCTATATTTTCTATAGAGTGCTTGATACATGTTTCACCTCAAATCATAATAATATTATACACTTTAAATGTTCAAAAAAAAAGTACTTATCTTCTTTTTTGAAAAAAGGTTTGTACTAATTTTTTACATTCTTCTTCACAAACTTGGGAAATAATTTTAATATTTTTTAAATTTTCTATGTATCCATAATTTTCATTTTTTACGCCATAAACAACTTTTTTAATTCTAGATTGTTCTATTGCACCCGAACACATCATACATGGCTCCATTGTAACATATAAAGTACAATCATCTAATCTCCAATTTTTTATTTTTTTACATGCTTTTGATATAGCAATCATTTCAGCATGTTTTGTTAAATCATTTAATTTTTCTTTTTTATTATGAGATTTTGATATTATTTTATTATTTTTTACTATTACTGCTCCAACAGGTACTTCCCTTTTGTTTAAAGCCTTTTTTGCCTCTTTTATTGCAATTTTCATATAATATTCTTCCATATAACCTCCAATGTTTCACGTGGAACATAGTTTGTTTTTATAATATTTTTTTAGAAAATAATATTTTTATAAAAAAAGCACACACATTTAGGGATTTTTAAGGCTGCTGTCTTCCAACTCTGACCTGATTCAAATATAAATGTTGTGCATTAATAATATATTATAAATAAAAAAAAATATCAACATTTTAATTAAAAAATATTTATTTTATATTATTTACTAATTTATTAATGTTTCACGTGAAACATTGCTAAAAAAAGTTAAAAATCAAAACATGTTCCACGTGAAACATTAGTACAATTAAAATATTTCCTGGGAAATAATGAAAAAAGGAATGTTTCACGTGAAACATTCCTATTCTTCATCATTTTGTTTAATATTATTGCTTTCTAATTGCTCACTTTCTTCAACTTCTTGATTATCTTCGTGATCAATAATAGCAATTGTACTAACTTTTTGATTATCCTTTAAATTAATTAACTTAACTCCTTGTGCGACACGACCAGTTGATGAAACTTGTGTAAGTGGCAACCTAATAATCATTCCACTGTTAGTAATAAGCATTAAATCTTCATCACCATTTACTATTTTAAATGAAACTATATTTCCATTCTTTTCAGTAACATTGAGTGCTTTTACACCTTTACTTCCTCTATGAGTCATTCTGTATTGATCAATAGCAGTTTTCTTTCCATAACCATTTTCAGTAACGACTAATACATCTGCATGTTCTGGTGAAATTTCCATTCCTACTGCTTTTCCATCGCCAACATCAATTCCTTTAACTCCAGATGCCGTTCTTCCCATAATTCTTATTTCAGATTCATTAAATCTAATTATTCTTCCATTTGAAGAAGCAATTAATATTTCTGCATTTCCCTCTGTAATTTTAGCCGAAATAAGTTCATCATCTTCTCTTAATGTAATTGCAATTTTACCATTTGTTCTAATATTTTCAAATTCAGAAATATTAGTTCTCTTAATTATACCATTTTGTGTACAAAGTACAACATAAGCAGGTACATCTTTTGGAGTTGCTTTAAGCATTACATTAACTTTTTCTTCTTTTTCAAGTGGTAAAAGATTTATTATTGGTAAACCTTTAGATTGTCTATTAAATAATGGTACCTCGTATCCTTTCATTCTATAAACTTTACCTTTATTTGTAAAGAATAAAATATAATCATGTGTTGTCATATAAAGAATATTTTCAACAAAATCTTCTTCATTAGTCGTCATACCTTTAATACCTACACCACCCCTATTTTGTAGCTTGTAAGTATCGCTTTCAACTCTTTTAATATACCCTTTATTAGTTAAAGTAATTACTAAATCTTCAACAGGAATTAATGATTCATCATCGATAAAATCAATTGCAGTCATATCTATAGACGTTCTTCTTTCATCTGAATATTTATTCTTAATCTCTGTTAATTCTTTCTTAATAATTTCAAGAACTTTTTGTTCACTACCAAGAATTGAATTCAATTCATCAATTAATTTTAATAAACTTTCTAATTCTTCTTCTATTTTAGCCCTTTCAAGTCCTGTTAATCTTCTAAGTTTAAGTTCTAGTATACTATCTGCTTGAATTTCAGTTAGATTAAATCTAGTCATTAATTCATTTTTAGCAATTTCATCTGTTTCAGATTCTCTAATAATCTTAATAACAGCATCAATGTTATCAAGCGCTATTTTATATCCTTCTAAAATATGTACTCTTGCTTCAGATTTTTTAAGATCAAATCTAGTTCTTCTTATAATAACTTCCTTTTGATAATCTATATATTTAGATATAATATCTTTAAGTGGTAAAGTTTTAGGTGTTCCATTATCAAGCATTAAGAATATTATACTATAATTAGTTTGAAAGCCTGTATGCTTATATAAATTATTTAAAATAACTTGTGCGTTTGCATCTTTTTTAAGTGTGATTGTTATTTTAACTCCATCTTTTAAATCTGTATGATAGTCCTGAATGCCATCTATTATTTTATTATGTACTAATTCTGCAACTTTATTTTTTAATTCCATTGTATTAACGCCATATGGAACTTCTGTGATAATTATTTGTGTATGATTTCCGTGCTCTTCTATTGATGCACGACTTCTAACAGTAATAGATCCTCTACCTGTTTCATAAGCCTTTCTAATACCAGAATTTCCAAGAATTACGCCTCCTGTTGGAAAGTCTGGACCTTTTATATGTTGCATAAGACCTAATGTATCTATTTCTGGATTATCTATGTAAGCAATGCAACCGTCTATAACCTCACCTAAATTATGTGGTGGGATGTTTGTTGCCATACCAACTGCAATACCCATAGATCCATTAACTAAAACATTAGGAAATCTTGATGGCAAAACTTTAGGTTCTTTGCTTGTTGCATCAAAATTATCATCCATATCAACAGTATCTTTATTTATATCTCTGAGTAGTTCAAGTGATATTTTTGCAAGTCTTGCTTCAGTATAACGGTAAGCAGCTGCGCCATCACCTTCAATATTACCAAAATTTCCATGTCCATCTACTAACATATACCTTTGATTAAAATCTTGGGCTAAACGTACCATTGCATCATAAATACTTGAATCTCCATGTGGGTGGTAATGGCCCATAACATAACCAACTGTAGTAGCGGATTTTTTATGTGGTTTATCAGGAGTATTTCCTTCCTCATACATTGACCACAATATTCTTCTGTGAACAGGTTTTAACCCATCTCTTAAATCAGGTATTGCACGTGAAGTTATAACGCTCATTGAATAATCAAGAAATGAACTTCTTACCTCACTTACAATGTTATTTTCAGTTAAACTATCCCTTTCATGAAATTTATCATTTGTAGTTGTTTCTTCATTTTCTATTTCTGTTTTTTCTTCATTATTATCCATGCCTTCACCTCCTAAATATCAAGATTTTCAACAAAGATTGCATTTTCTTCTATAAATTCACGTCTTGGCTCTACATCATCACCCATAAGTTTTTCAAATATTGCATCTGCCTCTACACAATCATCTACAGTTATCTTTCTTAAAACACGTTTTTCTATGTCCATTGTTGTTTCATTTAATTCTTCTGCATCCATCTCTCCTAAACCTTTCATACGGGCAATTTCTGCTCTTGCGCGTACATTATCAGGTAAAGTTGCTAAATATGCATCTTTTTCTTCTTCTGTTAAAACGTATTTTCTTGTTTTACCATGCATTATTCTAAATAAAGGTGGTTGGGCCGCATAGACATGACCTGCTTCAACTATTGGTCTAAAGAATCTATAGAAAAGTGTAAGTAATAATACTCTTATATGAGCACCATCAACGTCGGCATCGGTCATTATTATTATTTTGTCATATCTTAGTTTATCTAAATTAAATTCTTCTCCAATACCTGTTCCAAACGCAGTAATAATACTTCTTATCTCTTCATTACCAAGTGCCCTATCAAGTCTTGCTTTTTCTACATTTAAAATCTTACCTCTAAGTGGCAAAATTGCTTGTGTCATTGAATCTCTACCTTTTTTAGCAGATCCACCGGCTGAATCTCCCTCGACTATAAATATTTCAGATACTTTTGGATCTTTACTCTTACAATCAGATAATTTACCAAAAAAGTTAGACATAGCAAGATCACTTTTTCTTGTAATTTCTCTTGCTTTTTTAGCGGCATTTCTAGCACGACATGCAAGCATTGCCTTTTCTACAATAGTTCTTGCTTCTTCTGGATTTTCAAGTAAAAATTTTTCAAATCCTTCACTAAATACATTATCTGCAAGTTTTCTTACTTCACTATTTCCAAGTCTTCCTTTAGTTTGACCCTCAAATTGAGGATTAGGATGCTTACAAGAAATAATCATAGTAAGTCCTTCTTTAACATCATCTCCAGTTAATGATTCATCTTTTTCTTTTAATATATTTGCTCTTTTTGCATAACTATTTATAACGCGTGTTAAAGCTCTTCTAACACCTTCTTCGTGTGTACCACCATCGTGAGTATTTATATTATTAACAAATGAGTAAATATTATCATTATATCCATTAGTGTATTGTAGAGCAACTTCAAAAAATACATTATCTTCAGTACCTTCCAAGTGTATTACATCTTCGTGTATTGGTGTTTTTCCTTGATTTATAAACTTAACATATTCAGAAATACCACCCTCATACATAAATGTTTCACCTGTAGTATCTTCAAGATCTCTATCATCTCTTAAAGTTATCTTAAGTCCTTTGTTTAAAAATGCAAGTTCTCTAATTCTAACTTTAAGTGTATTGTAATCGTATATATCAGTATCAAATATTTCAGGATCAGGTTTAAAAGTTACAGTAGTACCTGTTCTATTTATATCACAATTACCTATTTCTTTTAGTGGTTCTTTTGTCTTACCTCCATCTTCAAAACGAATAAAATATATTTTACCATTTTTGTATACAGTAACCTCTACCCATTTTGAAAGTGCATTGACTACACTAGCACCAACTCCGTGGAGTCCACCAGATACCTTATATCCTCCACCACCAAATTTTCCACCTGCATGAAGTACAGTATAAACTGTCTCAACAGTACTTTTTTTAGTTTTAGGATGTATATCTACAGGAATTCCACGTCCATCATCTTTTACTGTTATTGAATTATCTTTATTTATAATAACCTCTATATTATTACAATATCCAGCTAAAGATTCATCTATTGAGTTATCTACTATTTCCCAAACTAAATGGTGTAACCCCTTAACATCTGTTGTACCAATATACATACCTGGTCTTTTTCTAACTGCTTCAAGTCCTTCTAGTACTTGAATATCTGATGCATCATAATGACTTTCGTTATTCATCTAACTTCACCTCTTTGATTTTTATTATATTGCCATTACTTATATTAAATAATTTTGATTTTTTAATTAATTTTTTATCTAAATTATTTAAATCAGTAGTTGTTATAATTGTTTGTATGTCTTTATTTATAAATTTAAGTAAATTATTTTTCTTCTTATCATCTAACTCACTAAATATATCATCTAATAATAATATTGGAGTTGTTTCTTTATATTTTTTAAAGATTTCTATTTCTGATAATTTTAAAGCAAGTACTGCAATTCTTTGTTGACCTTGAGATCCATAATATTTTAAATTTTTATCTTTTAAATAAAATTCTATATCATCTTTATGCGGTCCAATTGACGTTGATAATATTTTAACATCATATTCAAATCGTTTATCATATTCTTGTTTTAAATATTCTTTTAAATTTGGATTTTTTAAATCAAATTCAATACTTGGATTATATACTACTTTAAATCCATCTAAATTCATTATATCTTTATAAATACTTTCGCAATATAAATTAATTTTATTTATAAATTTATCTCTTAGTTTATATATCATTATAGATTTATCTATTAAATATCCTGTTAAAATATCTACATAAGTTTTATCTTTTGATATTCCCTTATTTATTTTTTTTAAGTAATCATTTCTTAATTTTAATATTTTATTATACTCGTTAATTAATATAAAATAATTACTATATAATTGAGATAGTTCTAAATTTAAATATTTTCTTCTAATTTGTGGAGATTCCTTAATTAAAATTAAATCATCTGGATAAAAAATAATTATATTCATAATAGAAATATAATCACTTATCTTTTTTATAGTATCATTGTTATATTTTAATATTTTAGATTTATTATCTATATAGATATTCAATTTATTATCTAATTTTTTATCGTTAACAATTCCCTCTATGGTCAAATAATCTTCATTTTTTTTTATAAGATTATCATCTATAAAATTTCTATGTGATTTTGTAAGTCCTAAAACGTATATTGCTTCAAGCAAATTTGTCTTTCCTTGAGCATTTTCCCCGTATAAAATATTTATTCCTTTTGTTAGGGTTACATTTAAACTTTCATAATTTCTAAAATTATGTAATTTTAATTTTTTTAAATACATAAACTTTCTCTTTTCATTTAAAATCCCCTTAATTTGAATTTTAGTACACCTCAAGTACTCCTATACAACATAATAATTATACCATAAATTTGCCAATAAAAAAAGGATTTTTATCCTTTTTCTTCTAATTTTCTTTCATATAACTTAGATTTTAGCATAGTTGACCTAACTATTTGGTTTTCTAATGAATAATATGAAATATCAAAATTTATTAATTCGTTGTTTTTAAATAAAATTTGACTTTTTGATTTATTCTTATTTATGTTTTTAATTTTATTAAGTGCTATCCAACAACTTTGTTGTGTTCTAACAGAAGTAGTAGGAAAAAATATTATATTTCTACTTTCTTCTATTATAATTGGATATTTGGATTTTATTCCTGTTAGGCTCTTTGTTCCGGTACATCTTCCATTATAAGAACTACCATAAAATTCACAACTGTCCTTGATGATACTATTAGATGATCTGTTCACTATATATTCAGCTTCTTCTTCATAAACTTTAGATGTTTCTTCATCAATTGGAACAATTGCTAAAGTAGATGAATTTATTTCATAATCTTTCATAGTATTCCCCCTTTCTTCATTACTCTTATACACCTACTTTTTGTCGAATTTTATCAAATTTTGTCGATTTTTACTAAAATTTGTCGATTTTTGTCGAAAACAGTATAAAAAAATATACATATAGTATATGATATTTTTCTTTTATTTAATTTTTGTAAAAATTTCTTTAGAAAATTCATTTTTTAGTTCATTAATTAAATCAACTGTTTTATATTTTCCAGTGCTTACTTCAAATATTTTTTCTAATACATTGCTTGGAAGTTTAAAGCCATTTATTAAATCATTTATATCATTTTTTATGTATTTTTCTTCGCTATTTAAAATCCTATTCAAAATTTTGATGTCATTATCATTAAAATTATTATAGTGTGTAATAGAAAACAAAAATTTAAAATTATCTATAGGGCTTATATCATTATTTTTTAAATTTGCATAGTATCCATACCCAGATAAAATTGTTTTAGCAAAATATTTATTTAATAGTTCTAATGTTCTTCTCGAAAAAGTATTTTTACAATTTTTTTCTATAAAATCATTTAATAGAAATATTGCATTAATATTTGCATTATATTCTACATAGTACAAATCATGATATTTCTTATAACTTTCTTCATTTGATTTAACGAGATTAAAAGATATTCTAGTTAAACTTGAAAAAATTGAATTTGAATTTAAAAATTTATATTGAATAATATGAGTTAATTCATGAAAACATCCAAATAACAATAATAAATTATAATAATCGTTATATCTTTTTTTAAATAAATTCAGTTTACATGAAGATAAATTTTTATAATTTAATTGAATTGAGTTATTTATTGAATTTGGATATAGAACAAGTCTTTTTTTTCTTAATTCATATTCCATAAGACTTTTATTTATTATTGGGTATAATATAACAAAATCAGTTACATAGTCAGAAATATTATGCTTATTTGCTTGATACAATATAAATCTTTCTAAATCTTGAATATCTATTTTTTTATTTGATTTTATTTTTTTTATTATATTTTCCATATCCACACCTTTTATAATTAAAAAGCTACTTTTTGTAGCAATTTTAATATGTTCTAATTGGTAATATTAATTGAGTTAAATCATCATTATCCACATAATTAATAATAATTGGTTTAATTTCACCATTAAATGATAATTCAATTTCTTCGCTATCAAATGTTCTAATCGCATCCATCATATATTTAGAACTAAAAGATATTTTTATCTCTTTATCATTATCTTTACTTATTTTTATTTTTTCTTCTACATTACCTATTTCAGGTATATTTGATGAAATAATCATTATATCTTTTTTTGTTTCCAATTTAATTGTATTTTTTTCTTCAGAATTTGTTAAAAGTGACGCTCTATCAAGTGCATTGAAGAATTTTTCAAGATTTACTTTAATTTTTAATTCAAAACTATTTGGTAATAATTTATTAGTATCAGGATAATTTCCATTTATTAGTCTTGTCATTATTATTAAATTTTCCATTTTAAATATAACTTTATTAGCAAATATATGTAATTCCATTTTTTTATCCTCATCAGACATTAACTTTATTATTTCACTTAAATTTCTGTTAGGAATTATAATATCAACATTATCGTCAATTTTACTATCTAATATTATTCTTTTTTTAGATAATCTATATGAATCGGTTGCTGTTACTTCCATAATATTATCAATAATTTTAAAATTAATTCCTGTTAATACTGGCCTACTTTCTTGAGTTGAAGTTGCAAATATTGTTTGATTTATAGTAGTTTTAAATACATTTTCTTCTATAAGTATTGGATTTTTAGAAAATTCTAAATCTATTTCAGGAAATTCACTTACATTATTACAATTTAACTTAAATGAAGATGTTTCTGTTGTTATTAAAACTTGAGAATCTATAATTTCTTCTATGTTAATAACTTCATTAGTTAATTTTCTTACTATATCATATATATATCTACCAGATATTAATATTTCTCCTGTAACATCTATTTTTTCTATATCTTTTTTAGGTATAAATGATTTAATTGCTAATTCATTATCTGTACTTAATAAGTATAAACCTTCTTCTTTTAATTCAAATTTAATGCAATTTAAAATAGGTATTAAATTTTTTGTTGATATTCCTCTTATTACATAATTAAGATGTTCAAATAGAACTTTTTGTTTAATCGTTAATTTCATATTATTCCTTCTTTCTATATATTATTATTTTTATTAGTGTTCATAATGTTCATAACCCTATTTTATTCTTAATTTATAATTGATTAAATCGTGTGTATAAAAAGTTTATATGTTTTTATTATCAACAATTATCTAATTTCATTGATCATTTTTTGTATTTCATTGTTTAAAGCATCATCTTTTAAGATTTCTTTTTTTATTTTATCAACTGCATTCATAACTGTTGTATGGTTTTTTCCACCAAACTCTATTCCTATTTTAGTTAAATTTTCATCTAAATAAACTCTACATATGTACATAGCAATCATTCGTGGTATAACTATTTCATTACTTCTTTTTTTACTTAATAATTCTTCTTGAGTAAGATTATATTGATCACAAACAATTTGTATAACTTGATCCATTTTATTTTTAGATACGTATGTTTTAGCAAAATGATCTTTTAATGCTTCTATTGCTAAATCTAATGTAATATCAGAGCCATTCATCATAGTTGCATATGCAAATACTCTAGTTATAGCTCCTTCTAATTTTCTAACATCCCCTACACTATTTCCTGCTATATATTCTTTAACTTCTTCAGGAACTACCCCAGAAAGTTCATTATTTTCTATTTTTTTATTTAATATAGACATTCTAAGTTTAAAATCGGGTGGTAAAATATTTACTTGTAGTCCCCAATTAAATCTTGTTTTTAATCTTTCTTCTAATTTTTTTATATCATCTGGAGATCTATCTGATGAAATTATTATTTGCTTTTCTTTATTATATAACTCATTAAATGTATTAAAGAATTCTTGTTGAGCATTAACAGTTGTCGCTAAATTGTGTATATCATCTATCATAAGAACATCTATATCTCTATATTTATTTTTAAATTTTTTAACAGCATCCATATTATTCGCATTATTTTCTTTGCACATATATATAAAGTCTGAAACAAAGTCATCGCAAGTAATATATAATACTTTTTTATTACTATTTTTTACTATATAATTTCCAATTGAGTGCATAAGATGAGTTTTACCTAAGCCACTAGATCCATATATGAATAATGGATTATACATTTTACCTGGTTGTTCTGCAACTGCAAGAGCGCTAGTTGCTGCAAATTTATTACTTGGTCCAATCATGAAATTTTCAAACGTGTATCTTGGATCTAGATTAGATTCATTTACTTCATTACTCGGCACACCTATTATTTCATTTTCAGTAGTTAAATTGTTTTCGACTTCTTCTTCAATTACATAATTAAATTTAAAATTTGAACCTGTTATTTCTGTAAAAACTTCTTCAATTATGTCATTATAATTTTCACTTAAATTTTTTTTATGTATATGGTAAGGAACTAGTACTGTTGCAATATTATTATTTAAATTTATCAGTTTAGTTTCTGAAAACCAAGTTTCATATGCTATATCAGATATTTGACTTTTTATTCTTTCAAGAAATGAATTCCAGATATTATTTAAATCCATAATTCTACCTCCTTAAAACTTATACACCTATATTTTACAATATTTTTATTCTAAAAACAACACAAATGAGTGCATAAAATTTAAAAAAACACAATATTTTAATACTAAGAACATATTTTTTATAAGATAAGTATAAGTTGTGCACAACAAAAAGTATAAAAAAAAATATAAACATTATATTTTTTATATGAACACAGTTATAAACATATAAATTTTATTGATTTTTTTAGTATTATCGTAACTTATACACAAAATGTTCATAACTTTATCTACAAAAACATGTAAACAAAATTATAAAAATGTTCATAAGTGTATTATTTTGTTGATAATAAAATTTATTAACATTAAAGTTATCAACAAAAATGTGTATAACTTAATATTTATTATTTCCCGGGAAATAAATATTAGTTAAAAATTGGTTTTATAATAGCAAATAAAAAATTATATATTAAAAGAATTGACAAAATAAGAAAAAATATATATAATTTATTAAGCAAGCGCGTAATAGCAATGGAGGTGTTAAGATGAAAAGAACATATCAACCAAATAATCATAGAAAAAGTAAAAAATTAGGTTTCATGGCTCGTATGAAAACTAAAGTTATTAATAATAGAAGAAGAAAAGGACGTAAAGTTTTATCTCATTAATATCCCACTGATTCGTCAGTGGTTTTATTTTTAAAGGAATGATGCTATGAAAAAAATAAATATATTAAAAAATAGTCGAGATTTTGAAAGAATAATCAAAAATAATAAACCATATAAATATAAGGATTACATAATATATTTAGAAAAAAATACAAATGATGTCTATAAATTTGGGTTATCTGTTGGAAAAAAGATTGGTAATGCAGTAGAAAGAAATAAAGTAAAAAGGCAATTAAAATCCATAATTGATAAAAAAGACTATCAAAATAACTTTAATTGTATTATAAT
>CANRAT010000016.1 GCA_947628685.1 uncultured Bacilli bacterium | reverse complement strand
GGGGGGGGCGTGGTAAAATGGAAGTGTAAGGATAGGGATATGTATGAAAAATGGATTTACACTTATAGAACTACTTGGAGTAATAATAATTATATCTTTACTTGCACTTATTACAAGCGTGGCAGTAACAAAACTAGTAAAAGATTCAAAGCAACAATTATCAAATGTACAAAAAGGTTTAATAGTAGAAGCAGCAAAGATATGGGGAGCAGATAATTTAGGAAAATTACCAGGTAATGGAGAATGTGTATATTTGAGTGTATCAGATTTAGAAAATGAAGGATTACTAGATAATAGTGAAAATTTAGATGATAATATTATTATAAGAATAAAAAATAAATTAAATGAAAATGGAAAAGAAAAATTAGAATATAAAATAAATGGAGCAACAGCAGGGTGTAGTAATGGAGTAAAAAATTTATATAAAGATGAAAGCAAAGCAAATATACCAAGTTTAAGAGGATTAGTACCTGTAGTTTATGATGAAGAAAAATCATCATGGAAAATTATAGACCCAACAGAAGAGTGGTATGACTATGATAATCAGTGGTGGGCCAATGCAGTAATATTAAGAGAAGATTTAAGAGAAGAAAAGAATATAGGAGATTTAATAAGTGTCCCAACAGAAAATAATGATTTTGCTTCGTCAGATGTACTAGCGATGTTTGTATGGATACCAAGATACTCATATACAATAGGAAATACATATGGAGTAATGCTAAATGGAGGAAGTGAACCTAGTCAATCTACACCAGGAGCAATAGATATAAAATTTGTAGGAGTAGATAGTATAAAAGAGAATGGATTAGCAGCATATGAAGGAGATACACCTAGTGGGTGGTATACACATCCAGCATTTACATTTGGAGATGAAGAACTCTCTGGGATATGGGTAGGAAAGTTTGAGACAAGTCATGAAACTTTTTATAATAGTACACAATCAAACAATTTATCTTGTACAAATGAACTTTGTGAAAATGCAGATGGAATAAGAATACTTCCAAATGTACAATCATTAAGATATAATGATGTATCAAATTTTTTCTTTGCATCAAGGTCAATTGAAAGAGATGGTAATCCATTTGGAATAAACTCAAGTTTAACAGATACGCATATGATGAAAAATAGTGAATGGGGAGCAGTAGCATATTTATCACAAAGTAAATATGGTAAATATGGAAATGATGATTATACTGGAGTAAATAAAGAAGTATATCAAAATAAATCAAATAGTTATATGACAGGAAGTAGTAATGGCACACCAAGTCAAGAAGAGACAATAAAACAGTATTCCTATAACGATATATCTTCTGAAGTAGAAGGAATAGGTCAATGTGGTCCAGGAGCAAGTACAACAGGAAACATCACAGGAGTATATGATATGAATGGTGGTGCAAGTGAATATGTAATGGGATATTATACACAGGCAGTTAGTGGAACAACTTATCCGTGGGGATCATCTGGTACGGGCATTAGCGCAGGTTTTGAAAATAAAATTGATGATAAATATTTTGATACTTATATAGATAGTAATTATTCAGAAAAAACTTGTAATAATGGAATTTGTTATGGCCATGCATTAAGTGAAACAAAGGAATGGTATAATAATGGTTTCAGATTAATTTATGGCGCTGCACCTTGGATGACTCGTGGATTAATAACTAAAACAAATGATTCAAAAGGAGAAGGTATGTTTAATTTAGATATGTATCAAGGTATTAACCTATCAACTATTTCATTTCGTATTATACTCGCACCTATTTCATAATATTAACAATATACTAAAAAAGAGATTATTTATCTCTTTTTAATATATATCTAATTGGTTTTGAATTCCTATATAAATTATAAATACCAGGACTAGTTATTAATTCAAGATCTCCTACATATTCAACACATCTAGCATTAAAACTTAACTTAAATTCATTTAATCCATTATATTTTTCATTTTTTACATTTGGATTAGTCATTCCACCCAAATTAAATCTTTTATATTTTTCATTTGCATATTTTTCTATAAGTTTCCAAGTCATTAAATGTTTTGCATTAATCTTTTTAAAATCTTTATTATAACCATCCATTAATATATAAACTTCTTCTCTATATTTAGCAATTAACATAGTTGCTAAAATAACTCCATTTGGGTTTTCTTTTAAAAGTTTTGTTGCATGTATTAATTCATTTTTTAGTTCATTAAGTTTATTTTCTTCAAATATTTTATTATTAATTATTTTAGTATTACTTTTACCTAAATTTTTAAATAGTTTATTGTTTAATTTGTTACAAATCTCCATTTGCTTTTGATATTTTTTTTGAGCATTCATTAAATATTCATTAGTATCAAGTTTTGCATAATAGTAGTCAATCATATCTCTTTTTTTAAAGAAATATAATACATTTTCAAAATATTTTTTATCTCTTGGATATTTATTTTTTACTTGGTCATATAAATAATCTAATTCACTATCAGTACCTTTTATTATTCTCACACCATTTTTATCCGCACTTTTAACTTTATTTTTAAAATTTTTATTCATATTTCCAAATAGGGTAGTTATAGGCTTACTTAAATCTATAATTGCATCAAATCTAGGTTTAAATGCTTCAAATAAATTATTAAAACCTAAGTGATAATAATCTAAACTTTTAAGAAAGTCTAATTGTTCTTCAAAATAAGGATTTACATTTGTTGTATCTGTTACATAGTCATATGAACTCTTAACAATCATAGGGTTAATTTTTATAGCCATTACTTTTTTCTTATTTAAATATTCTTTTATTAATCTAGTAAATTCTATAACTAGTTCTTTATTGCTATAATCTATTAAATAACCTTTAGGTGCATATGCATATTTAAACATATTTGTTTTCTCTATTAATATTAAGCTAGCCGCTACAATTTTATTGTATTCATCAATCATACCTAAAAATATTGAAGTATAATTTTGTGTATTCATAATAAATCCATATTCGCTTGTTTGATATATTGAAGAGTAGTTGAAACTATCAGTAAAAGAATTGAATTCTGCATTAGTTAATTCTTTTATATACATTTATATCACCCATTTGTCTTCCATATAAAAATTTTACTACAAATACTTAAAAAAGTAAATAAAAAGGAATATTAAATAAACGTTATGTTCATATAATTAATTGGTGATATATATGAAAATAGGGATACCTAGAAGTTTGTATTACTATTATTTTAATGATTTTTGGATTAATTTTTTTGATTATTTAAAAATAGAATGTGTAATAAGCCCTGAAACGAATAAAGAAATAATGGATTTAGGTATAAAATATTCCCAAGATGAAATGTGTCTATCAATGAAAAATTTTATTGGACATGTTGCATACTTACAAGGTAAATGTGATTATATATTAATGCCTAGAATAGATAATTATGGAATAGATAATCAAACTTGTACTAATTTTTTGGCTATATATGATATTATAAATAATCTATTTGATGTTAAAATATTAGATTATAATATTGATTTAAAAAATAATCAAACTATATTAAAAGGATTAAAAAATATTGGTTCAATTCTTAAAATAAATAAAAAAGATATAGAAAATGCTTATGATTTTGCAATTGTTAAAGAAAATAAAATTAGAAAATCAAAAGTATTAAATAATCTTAAAAATTTAAGAAGTACAAAAAAGAAGATTCTCTTAATTGGACATTCGTATAATATATATGATAATTTAATAGGGAAACCTATTATAAAAATGTTAGAAAAATTAAATATAGAAATAATTTATAGTGATTTATTTTTTGTTAATAGTGAATATAAGGATTATTCTAAAGGATTATATTGGAAATATTGTCGTGAGAGTATAAGTAGTGTGAGTAAATGTATTGATAAAGTAGATGGAATAGTATTTTTATCTTGTTTTCCTTGTGGGCTTGATAGTTTAGTTAATGAATTAGTTATGAGAAAATTAAATAAACCATATATAAATATTGTAATAGACGATATAGAAAGTAGTGGAGGTATTGAAACTAGAATAGAAAGCTTTGTAGATATAGTAAGTTAGATAATTTTACTTTTTTTTAAAAATGTGCTATAATAGCACTTGTTTAAAAAGAAGGAAGGAATTATGAAAAGTTTTATAAGCAAGCAAAAGAACTGTTTATTATCACTATTAGGTGTAATATTCCTATGTGAATTTTTGCTTGGAATAAATAATAAGATTACTCAATCAATGGGAATTATTTTATCTCCTGTTATTGCAATATTAGTATTCTTTATAATTAGAAACGATCAAAAAAGTTTAACAAAATAAAAGGATTTAATCCTTTTTTTAATTGTTTAAAGCAATTTTTAAGTTCTCTAAATTTTGGTTCATCAATGTAATATAATCATTTTGATCCATATTTAAGTCTTGTAAATTAGTCATAGTATATAACTCTAACGTATCTACACCTGTTTCTTTTATAAAAGAATTTATTTTTTCATTTGAATCTTTATATTTTATAAATAAATATTTAACTTCTTTATTTTTAATAAGATCTTTCGCTTTATTAATTGTTCTTTCTTTTGAAGTATCAGGGTCAATAGATATTACATTAATACCATATTTTTGTAAGAATAAAAACGCGTCATCACTAACAATAATAGTATCATTAGAAGCCATTTTAGTGGCTGAATAATATCTTCCATCTAAACTTGTTAGTTCAATCTTTAATTTTTCATAATTATTATCTACTTCATTTAATAATACTTTAGTATTAATATATTCTTTAAATCCTTTTCTAGTTTTATTAGCAATTGTAAGTAATTTATTTGGATCTAACCATAATTCTTCTATTGAATATTCAAATGGAATATTGGAAGTTGTATCAATAATCATTAAATTTTTATTATTATCAGACATATATTTTACATAATCTTTTTCACTTGATAATCCGTTAAAGATAAAAATATCAGTATCATTATATTGTTCAAGTAAAACATTAGTTACCTCAAAATTAATTGTTTCAGCATCTTTTGGATAAATACTTTTTATATTACTATGTTCCCCATATAATTTATCTACTACATATTCAATAGGGTATGCAGTCGTAGTAATGTTTATATTATTCATAGATTTATTATTAAAACATCCCGTTACTATAAAGATAATTGCTATAGCCAATAATTTAAATTTTTTCATATTTTCTCTCCTTTATTAAAGGATCATATCCACCTTTTGAAAATGGATTACACCTTATTATTCTTTTAATAGTTAAAATAGAGCCTTTGATACTTCCATATTCTTTAATTGCTTCAATTCCATAATTTGAACATGTTGGTATGTATCTGCACCTATCGTGAGATTTAAATGGAATCATTTGATAAACTCTAATAAAACCTATTAGTATGTATTTCATGAACCTCACCATGCTAATTATACTAAAAAATAGAGAAAAAGTAAAATAAGAATTTCTATTTTATAAAAATTTTGGTATAATGGTATGGGTGGTATAAATGGAACTATTAGAAAAGTTAGAAATACCTTATAAAAATAATAAACTTTATCTTCAGGCATTAACTCATACGAGTTATGCAAACGAAAATGGAGTAAAAAGTTATGAAAGACTTGAATTCTTAGGGGATGCAGTATTAGAACTTATAATTAGTGAATATTTATATAAAAATACTGAATATGAAGAAGGTAAAATGACTAAACTAAGAAGTAACTATGTCTGTGAGAATGCTAACTATGAATATTCAACTAGACTTGGATTAAATGATTATTTACTTCTAGGTCATGGTGAAGAGAGAAGCGGTAAATATAAAAAGGCAATTGTTGCAGATATATTTGAATCTTTTATTGGAGCTATGTATTTAGATTTGGGATATGAAGAGGTAAAAAAATTCATTTATAAACACGTAATCCCACTAATAGAAGATAAATCTTTAGATTTTTTCGATGATTATAAATCAGTACTTCAAGAATTAGTTCAAACGGATAAAAAAAGTTTGGAATATATAATAGTAGATGAACAAGGACCTGCACACGATAAAATATTTACTGTTGAAGTAAAAATAGATGATATTGTTTATGGAAGAGGTTCTGCTCATAGTAAAAAAGAAGCAGAACAAATTGCTGCTCACGATGCCCTTAAGAAAGCACAAAATTTAGAATTCAATGATAGAGAAAATATTTTGTGAAATAAAAAATGAGGCAAGAGAAAGCAATATAGTGTTGGTTGAAGATTCAATTCAATTACCTATTAGGGTAGGATTTAATGTTGTCGAAGAGACTATTTCAAATAATTTACCAAATTTTTATATTCAAAATAATTCTAACTTTTATAAATTATTAACAGAATATGTTTTAACTGCTATAGATTTTTATGGTTTTGATAAAAATTATAATGATATAAAAAAGATTATGACCTTTATGTGGTCAAATATAACAAATGATGAAATGAACTTTTTAGAAAATTATATTAAAAAATATATCAATTTTATGAATGACACTATATTGCCTAATAAAAAAGGCAGTAAAAACACATCTTTAGGACAATTATTTTATGAAGTTACAAAGCAATCAATTAAGCAAGAAACTCCATACTGTTTTAAAGCACATTTTGAAGATTTAAATACACATTCTAAATTCGCACTACCTAGAATTAGTTTTGGAATAGATGGTGGTATATGCTACATATATGCAATACAAAATAAAGATAGTAAAATAAATACAGATTCTATTTATAATTTAAAAGTAAAGAATTCATTTAACAAAATTAATAGTAGTATTAAAAAATATAGAAACATAACACCTTCTTTTATAGTAGTTTTATCACTATTTTTATCTTTTTTATATGAAAATAACATATATAAAGTAAAAGTTGAAAGTCCACTTCCAATTAGAATTCAAAATAGAAAATTAGTAACTGAATATAAGATAAAGTTTGAAACTATGAGAGGTACTTTATCTAAAGAAAATTTAGAAATATTTAAAAAAGAATTAGAAGATAAAAGAATTTTAAACGATTATAATTCAAGTATTAAGTTTGTAAATTGTTTTAATAGATTAAAAATACATTTTGATAATTTGTTTTTAAGAAAATGCAAATTTGATAGTGGAATATTATTAGAAATCATTGATTTACAAACTAGATATGATTTACTTAGAGAAGTTGTAAAAATTAAAGATAATAAAGAAAAGGAGAGATAATATGGGAAGATTTCCAAATATAGCGGCTGCAAAGGCTAAAACAGGAGCAGCTAAAGGTAAATTATATGGTATGTATGCTAAAGAGATATACCAAGCAGCAAAAAATGGAGGGGTTACACCAGAAGGTAATCCAAGTTTAAAAAGATTAATTGAAAAGGCTAAAAAAGAACAAGTACCTAGCGATGTAATAAAAAGAGCAATAGATAAAGTAAGTGCTGGTGCAGGAGAAGACTATCAAACACTTACTTATGAAATATTTGGACCAGGTGGATCAACACTTATGGTTGAGTGTTTAACTGATAATACCAATAGAAGTGTAAGTGATGTAAGAGCAGTAGTAAATAAATGTCATGTTAAAATGGGCGCTATGGGTAGCGTTTCATATATGTATGATAATTTATGTGTAGTTGGATTTAATGGATTATCAGAAGATGAAATTATGAATGCATTAATAGAAAATGATATTGATTTTACTGATATGGAAGTAAATGATGGTGAAACTCTTATATATGGTAATCCTAACGATTTATTCAAAATTAAAGAGGCAATCTTAAAAGCAAAAAGTGATATAGAGTTTACAGTTGATGAAATATCCCTACTTCCTAAAGAAAGAATTACATTAACAGGAGAAGATTTAGAAACTTTTAAAAGGTTAATTTCAATGTTAGATGAAGTCGATGATGTTCAAAATGTATATCATAATGTAGAAATTTAAGAGTAAAAATTTTATGAATAACTAATTAGGGAAACCTAATTTTTTTTAGTCTTGACACGTAGGGGGGGGGGCGTGGTAGAATAGAAGTGTAAGGATAGGGATATGTATGAAAAAGGGATTTACTTTAGTAGAACTACTTGGAGTAATAATAATTATATCGTTACTCGCACTTCTTACAAGCGTGGCAGTAACAAAATTAGTTAAAGATTCAAAACAACAAATATCGAATGTACAAATAAATTTAATAAAATCATCAGCAGAAATGTGGGGAGCAGATAATCTAGATAGATTACCAAATAAGGGAGAATGTGTATATTTAAGTGTATCAGATTTAAAAAATGAAGGATTATTAGATAATAGTGAAAAGTTAGATGATAATATTATTGTAAGAATAAAAAATGAATTAAATGAAAATGGAAAAGAAAAATTAGAATATAAAATAAATGGAGTAACAGCAGGGTGTAGTAATGGAGTAAAAGATTTATATAAAGATGAAAGTAAAGCAAACATACCAAGTTTAAGAGGATTAGTACCTGTAATTTATGATGAAGAAAAATCATCATGGAAAATTATAGACCCAACAGAAGAGTGGTATGACTATGATAATCAGTGGTGGGCGAATGCAGTAATACTAAGGGAAGATTTAAGAGAAGAAAAGAATATAGGAGATATAGTAACAGTAGATGGAGATAATCCTGAAGTATTAGCGATGTTTGTATGGATACCAAGATATTCATATACAATAAAAGATGAGTATGGAAGAAAATTAAGTGAAAGTGATTTAGAGCCAACACAAGAACTACCAGGATCAATAGATATAAAATTTGTAGGAGTAGATAGTATAAAAGAGAATGGATTAGCGACATATGAAGGAGATACACCTAGTGGTTGGTTAACACATCCAGCATTCACATTTGGAAATGATGAACTCTCTGGGATATGGGTAGGAAAGTTTGAGACAAGTCATGTAAATATTGAATATAAACTAAGTTGCATAAATGAAAGTTGTGAAGAAGCAGATAACTTGAGAATATTACCAAATGTAAAATCATTGAGATATAATAATGTATCAAAGTTTTTCTTTGCATCAAGGTCAATTGAAAGAGATGATAATCCATTTGGAATAAACTCAAGTATAATAGATACCCATATGATGAAGAATAGTGAATGGGGAGCAGTAGCGTATCTATCACAAAGTAAATATGGAAAATATGGTAATAGTGATTATACTGGAGCAAATAAAGAAGTATATCAAAATAAATCAAATAAGTATATAACAGGAAACAGTAATGGTACACCATCACAAGAAATAACCTTAGAACAATGTAAATATGACGATATAACGGATAGAGGAGAAGGAGCAGGCTCTTGTGGAGGAGGAGCCTCAACAACAGGAAATATATATGGAATATATGATATGAGTGGTGGAGAATTTGAATATGTAATGGGAAATTATAATAATGTAGTAGGTTTATCAGGTTTTCGAGAAGATTTCTTTGGTACAAAGAAAAATTCAAAATATTATGATAAGTATACAATAACTACAACATCAAATTGTACAAACGGAGAATGTAAGGGGCATGCCTTATCAGAAACTAATAAATGGTATGGAAATGCTGCGGCTTTTGTTTTTGTTGACAGTCCGTGGTTCCTCCGTGGTGGTCATGACAATACCCAAAATGCAGGCGTATTTTCATTTAACATAAACTATGGTGATAGCTACATCGCCTGTTCGTTCCGCATTGTGTTTGCGCCAACTACATAAAACTGTACACAAGTGAAGTCTAATTATTTTAAATGTACTATTTAAATAGATAATAATAAAATGTATTAAAGAATAGATTTTTCTATTCTTTTTTAGTATAATTATTATAGGTGATTAAATTGAAAACGGATATAGAAATAAGTCGAGAAGCAAGGTTATTAAATATAAATTCAATTGCTAAAAAGTTAAATATAGAAAACGATATGGAATGTTATGGCAAATATAAAGCAAAAATAGATTTAAACATACAAAATAAAACTAATAATAGTAAATTAATATTAGTAACGTCAATAAATCCAACACCATATGGTGAAGGTAAAACAACAGTTAGTATAGGTATTAGCGATGCAATAAATAGATTAGGTAAAAAATCAATAGTTGTTTTAAGGGAGCCATCACTTGGTCCTGTATTTGGAATTAAAGGAGGAGCAACAGGAGGAGGATATTCTCAAGTAGTTCCTATGGAAGATATTAATCTTCATTTTACGGGAGATATACATGCTATAGAATCTGCTAACAACTTACTTTGTGCGATAATAGATAATCATATATATCAAGGAAATTCACTTGGAATAGATGAAGTAGTATTTAATAGATGTGTAGATTTGAATGATAGAGCCTTAAGAAATGTAACAATAAAATATGATAATAATTCTTTATGTCGTGAGGAACACTACAATATAACAGTTGCTAGTGAAATAATGGCAATACTATGTCTATCTAAAGATTTGGAAGATTTAAAGAAAAGAGTCAGTAATATATTAATTGGATATACAAAAGATGGAAAAATGATATTTGCTCGTGATTTAAATTGTGTTGGCGCAGTCGCATTACTTTTAAAAGATGCATTAAAACCTAATCTAGTTCAAACATTAGAGAATAATCCTGCAATAATACACGGTGGACCTTTTGCTAATATTGCCCATGGGTGTAACTCAATTATTGCAACTAAATTGGGATTAAAACTTGCCGATTATGTTGTAACTGAAGCAGGATTTGGTGCTGATTTGGGAGCAGAAAAATTTTTAGATATAAAGTGTCAAATAGCGAACTTAAAACCTAATTGTGTAGTTATAAATGCAACTATTAGAAGTCTAAAATATAATGGTAATGTAAGTAAGGAAGATATAAATAAAGAAAATATAGAAGCCTTAAAATCAGGTATAGTAAATCTTAAAAGGCATATTGAAAATATAAGTAAATATACAAAAAATATAGTTATATGTTTAAATAGATTTGAAAGTGATACCAAAAAAGAAATAGATTTTGTAAGGGAATATGTATTAAAACTTGGAGTTAAAATAGATATATGTGAATCATTTAAAAGTGGCAGTATAGGTGCTACAAATCTTGCTAAAACAGTTATAGATATCTGTAATAATGAAGTAGATTTTAAACCTCTTTATAGTTTTGATGAGCCAATAATAGATAAAATAAATAAAATATCAAAAGAAATATATAGGGCAGATAGTGTTATTATAAGTGATGAAATAAAAGAAAAAATATCCAAAATAGAAGAAAATAATTTAGGTAATCTACCTATATGTATAGCAAAAACTCAGTACTCATTTACCGATAATCCTAAATTACTTGGAGCGCCAACAAACTTTAATATGAGAGTTAAAGATGTTAAATTATGTAGTGGTGCTGGATTCATAGTAGTACTTATGGGGGATATAATGACTATGCCTGGTCTTGGTAAAAACAGTGCTTATTTAAATATGGATATAAATAGCGATGGAATTATAACAGGTTTATTTTAAAATTTAATTAGTAGGTGGTTGTATGAAAAAATATGTTTTAATTATTTTATTAATTTTTGTCTTATTTCCTCTAGGTGTATCAGCATTTTCAATAAATAATACAAAGTTAACAGGACCCAGTGATATTACAACAGGTAAATATTTTTCTTTAACATTTGATATAGATTTTCCTGAATTTGATAAAAGTAATAAAGATACTCTTGGAATAATAGAAATAGATTATGAAATAGAATTTGATGATAGTATAATTTACGTTAAAAATTTTAATTCCGATGATTGGGATTCTCTAGATACTACTTATGATGGTAAGCACTATATTACTAATACTGTAAATGATAATTACGGGAGTGCTAATAGATGTATAGGCGGTCTTTTATACTGTTCAAATTACAAAACTACTATTAATTTTTATTTATTAGATACTGATAAAACTACTACAGAGATAAAAATTAAAAGTGTACTTGTAGGTCTTATAAAAACAAGTGATATTAATACTGATATTAGCGAAGATGATATAGTTATATATGAGGGAGTTTCTAATAAATCAATTACGCTTAATATTAATAAATCAGATGAAAAAGTATTTAATGAAAAAGAAGAAGTAGAGCAGAAAAAGCCATCTTTAACTGATAAATCTTCAATAACACAAGAAATAATAAATAAAGAAAAATCAAGTGATAATTATTTATCTTCACTAACAATTGAAAATCATAATATCACTTTTTTAAGAAATCAAAATGAATATAATATAACAGTTTTAGAAGATGAAAATGAACTTAAATTAGATTTAAAACTATCTAACCCAAATGCTACTTACAAAATAATAGGTGCGGATGATTTAAAAGCTAATAATTATAAAGTACAAATAATAGTAACTGCCGAAAATGGAAGTACAAACACATATGAAATTAATGCAATAAAAGACATTTCAAAAGAAATAGAGGCAATTAAAGATAAAGTTAATAATGTACCTAAAGAAGAAAAACCAAAATTCAAGTTAAATAAAAATGTAATAATAGTTGGTATAGTAGTATTTTCTTTAATAATTGTTTCATGTATAATAATTGGTATAATTTGTCATAAAAATAATAAAAAAATAGATAAAGAATTAAGTGATTTATAATAATTTGTATAAATTAATCTCTTTTCACTCAATATATGGTGAAAGGAGATTTTTTTATGGCACGCCACAAAGTTGAAATATGCGGCGTGAATACTGCGAATATAAAAGTATTAAGTAATGATGAGATGAATGAGTTGTTTAATAAATATAAAAATGGAGATATTTTAGCTAAAGAAGAACTCGTTAATGGAAATCTTAAACTAGTACTTAGTATACTAAAAAAATATAATAATAGATGTGATAATATGGATGATTTATTTCAAGTTGGTTGTATTGGATTAATAAAGGCAATAGACAACTTTGATTTAAGTTTTGATGTTAAATTTTCAACATATGCTGTACCTATGATACTTGGTGAAGTAAAAAGATATCTAAGAGATAACAATAGTATTAGAATTGCTCGTAGTATAAAGGATATTGCATACCACGCATTAATTATTAAAGAAGAACTTACTAATAAATTAAATAAAGAACCTAAAGTAAAAGAAATAGCAGAAAAACTTGGATTAACTGAATTTGAAGTTAGTAATGCACTTGATAGTATGAAAGATACACTTAGTATATTTGAACCAATATATAATGATGGTGGAGATACAATATATCTTCAAGACCAAATAGAAGATAAAAATAATAATATGAAGTTTATAGATGAAAAAGTTGCATTAAAAGAAGCAATAAATTCTCTTAAAGAAAAAGAAAAATATATTATTACAGAAAGATATATAGTAGGTAAAACACAAATGGAACTTGCAGATGAAATAGGTATATCTCAAGCACAAATTTCTAGAATAGAGAAAAGTGCTTTAAACAATATTAAAAATAAAATAAGTTGATAAGTTGTAAAAAAAAATATTAATTGGTATAATTATACTAGGAAGTGGTTATTGATGAAAATATCTATTAACATGTTATCTTCTGCTGATAAAGTAGATGGACAAGGTGTTGGGAGTGCTTATTTAGAACAAGTATCGCTAATTAAAGATAATGCAAGTGATATCTTTGATGTAAGAGTTAACGATAAAGAAGATGCTGATATAATACACGTTCATACAGTAGAACCTAGAAATTATTTAAGGATGAAAAAAAGTAAAGGAGTAACTGTTGCATACGTACATTTTTTACCAACTACTTTAGATGGAAGCATAAATTTACCTAAACCTGCTTTTTCTATATTTAAAAAATATGTAATTAAATTTTATAATACTGCAGATCATTTAGTAGTAGTAAATCCAACATTTATTAATGAATTAGAGAAAAATGGAATATCAAAAGATAAAGTAACATATATACCAAATTATGTCTCAAAAGATTCATTTTATAAAATGGATACTGATGAAATTAATAATATTAGAGCTAAATATGATATAAAAGAAGATGATTTTGTTGTTCTTGGAGTAGGTCAAGTACAAACTAGAAAAGGCGTATTAGATTTCGTAGAGGTTGCAAAAAAACTTCCTAATATTAAATTTGTTTGGTGTGGTGGATTTTCATTTGGTAAGATTACTGATGGTTATAACGAATTAAAAAAAATATATGATAATCCTCCAAAAAATGTTAAATTTTTAGGAATAATTCCAAGAGATGAAATGAATAAAATGTATAATATGTCAGATGTATTATTTATGCCTTCATATAACGAGTTATTTCCTATGTCGATATTAGAAGCAGTTAATTCATCAAAACCTTTATTATTAAGAGATTTAGACCTTTATAAGGATATATTATTTAAAAAATATTTATCAGAAGAAAGTAACGAAGGCTTTATTAAAGATATTAAACTTTTAAAAGATGACAAAAATTTATATGAAAAGTATAGTAATTACTCTAAAGAGATAAGTGAATTTTATTCTAAAGAACACGTTTTAAAAATGTGGGAAAAATTTTATAAAGAAATATATAATAAACAAAAAGAAGAAATAAAATAGGCGACTATAATTAATATATTCATATAATATATTGGTGATATAGTGAGGCTTTCAGATTTACAAAACAAGACAGTTGTTAATCTAGTAGATGGAAAAAACATTGGTAATATAATAGATTTAAATATAGATGAAAATGGTAAAACTATAGGACTTATAGTCGAAAAACATAAATTCATTATTTCATATTTTACTAGTAAAAAGGAATTTTCTATAAGTTGGAATCAAATAGAAAAGATTGGCGAAGATGTTATTCTTGTAAAAGTAATATATTAGAAAGGACTAAAGTTCTTTTTTTTCTTGTTTTTAAGAAGTTTTATTGATATAATAAATAAGTAGGGTGATAAGATGTACTTAAAAAGAATAATCGCACATGGATTTAAATCATTTGCAGATAATACAATTATAGATTTAGAAAATAATATTGCAGGTATAGTAGGTCCAAATGGTAGCGGTAAAAGTAACGTTGTCGATGCAGTAAGATGGGTACTTGGAGAACAATCAGTTAAATCTTTAAGAGGAGAAGATAGTATGACTGATGTTATATTTTCAGGTAGTAAAAGTAGAAAACCTATGAATACTGCATCAGTAACTTTAATATTCGATAATAAAGATAAATATTTAAATATTGCTTTTGATGAGGTATCAATAAAAAGAAGAATTTATATAGATGGGGCTAATGAATATTATTTAAATGGCGAGAAAGTAAGACTTAAAGATATAAATGAAATTCTTATGGATAGTGGGATTGCAAAAGAGTCTTTTAATATAATCTCTCAAGGTAAAATAGATGATATATTATCTAGTAAGCCTGAAAATAGAAGAGTCGTATTTGAAGAGGCAGCGGGAGTTTTAAAGTATAAAAAAAGAAAAGAAGAAGCCTTAAATAAACTCGAAAAAACTCATGAAAATATGGATAGAGTAAATGACATAATAAAAGAATTAGAACTTCAAGTAGAACCACTTAGAGAACAAAAAATTAAAGCAGAAGAATATATTAATTTAACTGAAGAATTAAAAGAAATAGAAATAGCCTTAATAGCAAATGAAATAACAGATATAAATTATAAATATCAAGAAAATAAAGAAGCAATAGAAAAATTAAATAAAGAAATTTTAAGTTTAAGTACTAATAATTCATCTAATGAGGCTAAAACTGTTTCCTATAAAAATAAAATAAATGATATAGATATAAAAGTTCGTACACTTCAAAGTGAACTTTTAAAGTTAACAACTTTAACTGAACAGATAAATGCTAAAAAACAAATAATACTTGAAAGGAAAAAATATGAAGTAAATGATACAAAGTTACACGATAATATTATAAAATTAAAAGAAGAAGAATTAAATTTAAAAAACAATATAAGTACATATAATAATGAAATAAATGTAAAAAATGAAGAGTTAAAAAATATATTAAAAGATATAGATGAATATGAAAGTAAAATAATAGATATTAAAGGTGATAAAGAAGATTTATTATATAAATTAAATGGTATTATAAAAAATATAAGTATATTAAATTCTAAAATTGATACATTAAAAGATAATATAGAAAGTAATGCATCTATTCCATATGCAGTTAAATGTGTACTTGAAAATCCTAAATTAAGGGGTATTAATAACTATATAGGCGCACTCTTGGAAGTTAATGAAGAATATTCTAAGGCTATTTCTATTACTTTAGGCGCAAATTCATCGAACGTAGTAGTAGATAATGAAATATGCGCAAAAGAAGCAATAGAATATCTTAAAATAAATAATTTAGGTAGAGTAACATTTTTCCCATTAAATATTATTAAAGAAAAATTTATAGATACTAATACATTAAATATAATAAAAAAAGAAAAGGGATTTATTGATATTGCAAGTTCTCTTGTAAAATATGATAAAAAATTTGAAAATATTATAAAAAATCAATTAGGGAATGTAATAGTAGTTGATAATATTGATAGTGCGAATGCTATTAGTAAAAAGATTGATTATAAATATAGAATAGTTACCTTAGATGGAGAGATTCTGCATGTTGGTGGATCACTTACAGGAGGTAATTTAAAGGTTAGAAATATTATAACTGATAAATATGAACTTGAAAATAATATTAAACAAAAAGAAAAATTTGAAAATGATCAAAAAGAAATAGAAAATAAAATAAATGAATTTGATTATGAACTTAAAGGAGTAGAAGATAAATTATATCTTTCTAATAAAGAAAAATTAAGTATATTAGATTTTATTAATCTTAAGAAAAAAAATATAGAAGATATAGATAAAAAAATAGATGAAATAACTCTTGAGATAAATAGTAATAAAGGTGTAAATAATACTATAGATGATTTAGAAGAAAGTATATTAAATGAGTATTATGAGGCAAATCAAAAAAGATTAAAAGTAGAGTCAGATTTAGAAGTATTAAATAATCAAAAGATTAGATTATCAAATGAACTTGAGGATTTTGAACACACTATAAAGAAAGATAATTCCCTATATAACGAAAAAAATAACTTACTTAGAGAACTTGAAATTGATGTAAATAGAAAAGATGTTAAATTAGATAATTTACTTAATGCTTTGAATGAAACATATTCTATGACTTATGAAAAAGCAATTAGTCTATATAAGTTAGATGAAGATCACGACACTGCGAGAAATAAAGTTAATGCTCTAAAACGTAAAATTAAAGATTTAGGTGCAGTTAATACTCTAGCAATTGATGAGTACTCTAAAGTTAGTGAAAGATATGAATTTTTAATACATCAACAAGAAGATTTAACAAAAGCAGAAGCAACACTCCTTGAAATAATTAATGAAATGGATACTGTCATGAAACAAGAGTTTTTAAAAACATTCAAAGTTATAGAAGAAAATTTTTCTATTACCTTTAGGGAATTATTTAAAGGTGGAAACGCTAAACTTTCATTAACTGATAAAGAAAATCTTCTTGAAACAGGTATTGAAATAGAAGCATGTCCTCCAGGTAAAACTTTAAAACGTATTAGTTTATTATCAGGAGGTGAGCGAACATTTACTGCAATTAGTTTGCTCTTTGCAATACTTAAATCTCGCCCTGTACCTTTTTGCATACTAGATGAAGTAGAAGCCGCACTTGATGAAGTTAACGTAGAAGCATTTGGTGAATATATTAGAAAATTAAAAGAAAAAACTCAGTTTATTGTAATAACTCATAAGAAAAAGACTATGGAATATGCAGACGTATTATATGGTATTACAATGCAAGAATCTGGAGTTAGTAAACTTGTAAGCGTGAAATTAGAAGAAATTAAATAGAGGTGAAAATATGTATAGTGAAAATAATTTAATAAGAAGTAAATTAAAAGGATTTACTTTAATAGAACTACTTGCAGTAATAGTAATACTAGCAATAATAGCATTAATTTCTGTACCAATAGTATTAAATTTAATAAATGATGCAAAAAATGAATCAGATAAAAGAAGTATAGACTTATATGGAAAGGCAATAGAACTTGCGATAGCAAGAAAAAGTTTAACTGAAGAAGTTCCAAGTGGTAATTATAAAACAAATGGTAATACATTAACATTGGAAGATAATGAATTTTCATTTGAAGTAGAATATGAAGGATCAAAAGTAGAATGCAATCTCATTCAATTGAACGATGACATGTCTATTGCATTAGATGATTGCAAAGTAAATGATAAAAAGATAGATTATTCATATGGTCAAATATATACAAAACTTGAATATTTGGAAAGCACTGGTACACAGTATATTGATACAAATTTTTTGGTTAATATAGATAATTACTCTAAAGTTAGATTTGTTGTTGATACTGAAATAATATACACTAAAAGGTGGTGTTTAGATGGAAGTTCGAACGCTCAATTAAATGCAATTTATATGGGAGTTGGTTATAATAAAATATATTATGGAATTGGTAACGATACATCTACGGGTGTTGAATATAACCAAAATCGCTATGTATTTGACCTAGATGTAAAAAATAATAAGTACATAGTAACAAATAAAACAACAGGAGAATATGCCGTAAATCTTGATACATTAAATATTAATCCATCACGTTTTAATGAAACTGGCTTATATTTATGGCTATTTGGATATTCTGGAGAAAACAGCAAACATAACGCTAAAATATATAATTCAAAAATATATAAAGATAATATTTTAGTAAGAGATTTCATTCCAGTACTAGATAAGGATGGAGTCCCTTGTATGTACGATAAAGTAGAAGGAAAATTTTATTACAATAATGGTACTGGAGATTTTAAATATGAGTAAAATATAGGAAGTGATAAAGTGAATTATTTATTATATGGTAGTGAAAATTATTTAATAGAAAAAGAATTAAAAAATATAATAAATAAATTAGATATTGAAGATATTAATATTTCTAAATATGATTTAGAAGAAAATAATATAAAAGAAATATTAGAAGATGCAAATACAGTATCACTTTTTTCAAATAATAAATTAATAATAGTAGATAATGCTTTTATATTCAGTAGAGTACAAAAAAAAATAGAAGATATAGAATTACTTGAAGAATATTTAAAAGATAACAATGAAAATACTAATATTATATTTATAGATAGAAATAAAAATATAGATAGCGTTAAAAGAATAGTAAAATTAATTAAAGAAAAAGGTACTATAAAAGAGTTTAATCCTTCAAAAAATATAAATAGTACTGTTAAAGACATGTTTGATGGTTATAAAATAGATTATAATGCTATAAATGTTTTAATAAATAGAGTAGGTAACGATCTTGAATTAATTTATAGTGAAGTAGAAAAGTTAAAATTATATAAAATCAATGAAAAAGAAATTACTATAAAAGATATTGAAGATTTAACTGTTGAAAATATTAATATAGATATATTTAAGTTTGTTGATGATATAATAAATAAAAACAAAAATAGTGCGATTAAAACATACAAGGAATTGCTTAAATTAAATGAAGAGCCTATAAAGATAGTCGCACTTTTATCTAGTAAATTTCGTCTTATGTACCAAGCAAGTAAACTTGCTAAAAAAGGATATACGGAAGAATCTATATCAGAAATATTAAATATGCATAAATATCCTGTACATTTAGCTATACTATCTGGATATAAATATAATCCTCAAATATTACTTAAATATTTAAATACTTTAGCAGATCTTGATATAGGTATGAAAACAGGTGAAAAAGATAAGGAACTCGCTTTAGAGTTATTTATACTTAGTTTATAGGTGATATATGAAAAATAGATTTATTGAGATATTAAAAATATTAAAATTTAAAATAATAAATAAAAATTTTTTTTCATTAAATAATAAATTAAAATTAAGTGAAGAAAATAGTTATAATAATGTAACTATTGAACTATCTCCACATCTAATAAAAGCAAAAAAAATAGAAGATATTGAATTTTTATGTAATGATATAAGATATTTTCTTCAAGTATTAGAGAATAACTGTAAAAATTTTGATGGAACTTTATTTGAAAATAACATAAAGAAAGTAATGTTTAATATAGCAAAAATAAACGATAATTCATCTGAAAGAATAACAGGTAGTGTTGTATGGTATAACAATGTGGCAAAAAACTTGATTTTAAAAAACAAAAAACCAATTTTTCATGAATTTCTCCACTTGTCAACAAATTTTATTACAAATTCTGATGGTGAAATTTTATATAATGAAGGCTATACTCAACTTCTTGAAAAAAGATATTTTAATCACAATAAAAATGCATATGTTCTTGAAACTATCATTATGTCATATATTGAGACAATAATTGGAAAAGATTATATGGAACATCAGTTTTTCAGAGGTAATTTAAAACAAACAATAACTGAACTTGAAAAATATACTTCAAAAGAAAACGTTAAAACATTGTTAGAAAATATGGGTAGAATATATCATATTAATAATAGAGAAAATATTTTTATGTATCAAGTTTTATTTCAACAATGTTTAGATAGCGTTTATAATATATTATCTAATTGTTTAAAGGAAAAAATAAATGAAACAGATAATCTTAATGAAAAACTTATGTTAATAAAATCTTTTCTACCATTTAGTGTAACTTTTAATAATAGTTTCCCATTTAAATTTGGAAATTTAGATGAATATAATAAATTATTAAATTCAATTCTTTTAAACGAAGATTTAGAAGATAATAAAATCTCAAAAAAATAGAAAGTGATCCTTTCTATTTTAAGTATTGAATTAATAATTCATTAAATATTTCATTACCCAAATTATTTAAATGAATTTTATCAGGCATAAAATTTTCATTATAATTTAATTTACTAGATAAATCTATAACAGTTAAATTTTCATTACTTTCACATTTTATATCATTAAAAGATATAATATAAACTTTAGAATCATTAAATGATTCAATAATATTCTTATATTCATCTAAACTTAGATTTATTGAATTATCAAGCGCTATTACAACTCTTTTTGTAATTGTATTATTTTCTTTAGAAGTTTTTATATCATTAATTAAAGTATTGTAATTATAATCTTTTTTTATATTAAAATTAGAATCACTAAAATTATCTTTTAAATAATCAAAGTCATTTAATAAAATATCATTTCCATAAAAAGTAATCTTATTATTTATACTTTCTTCATATTTATTTAATATAGTTTCTTTTTCAGTTTCATACTTATTTAAATAGAAATTATATATTTCATTATAAATAGTATTAGTATACGCTTCTTTTCCTTTTTCAGTTAAATGAATTCCATCTGAAATGAAATATTCACTATGTCCATTAGAAATATTTTTCCAATCTATTAAGTGAACATTATCATGATTATTAGAAAAATTAAGAAGTGTTTCATTAATTTTAATATCGTTAGTTGTATTTAACCAGAATATCTCTCTATTATCACAAGTTTCAAGTATTTCGTTTTTGCACTTTTCATCACAATCTCCATTTGCTCCTAAATTTAGTACAATAATATCTCCTAACATATTATTATTTTTTAAATCTATCAAAATACTATTTACTACCCATGCAGTTCTAGATATTTTAGCATCAAAATATCCATTTTTAAATGCACTATATAAATTATTTATCGCACCAAGCATAACAGAGTCACCAACACCTACTATAGATAAATTACTTACATATTCTTTGAGATTATCTTCATTATCGCTTATAGAGGCTAAAACTTTAAATAAATCATCTTCATCTTTCTTTAAATTATTTTTATATTCTTCTTGTTTTTGTTTTATTATTTCTTCATTCTTACTTAATTCTAATTTTAAATCATTCATTTCTTTAGTATGATCTTCAGTTATAAAATAAATATAAAATCCATATATCGTAAATAAAAGTAGTATAGGAAATATTAATTTCATTAATTTTGAATTCTTATCTAGTCCTATATTTATTATAAAAGAGACTATAAATACTAAAGCGATAATTAATAATATACTAATAGTTCTATTTATATTTATATACTGAAATATGAATATAATAGGGTACTGTACTAAATATACCTCATAACTTATTTTAGATATAAACTTAATTATTTTATCAAATATAGATAGGTTTTTAGATTCCATATATATTGAATAATCAATTAATCTACAAGTAATGAGTGTAGTTAGGATCATAGATAAAGGCATAAATATTGATTTATAATCTACAAATACAAATAATAATACCAAAATAACTAAATATATATAAGATATATTTTTGTTTTTATTTAATGATTTATAAACTTTATTATTATAATATTCGTGAATAAATCCTAAAGAGGCACCAAAGAGTAGGGAAAAGACTCTAGTAAATGTATTATAATATATATTCATAATACTTACGTTTTGATACATAAAGTAAAAATATATAGTCATAATAATTGATAATGAAGTAATTGTAATACAAGAAGTAAGAGCGTTAAATTTTTCCTTTAATTTTTTAAGACCTATAAATAAAAATGGTAATATTAAATCAAACTGGATCAATATTGAAATATACCACATATGCATAAATGGTGATGAAATCTGTTTTTTAAAATAATCTAGATTTATAGACAATTGCCAAAAGTTATTAAGTCCTAAAATTACGGAATTTGTCTCAGGCTTTAAATTAAGCCATATTATATTTGAAAAAAATGATATAGCACCAATGCTTATAAAAATTACTATTATAAGTGGTAAATAAATCCTAAAGAATAATTTTTTATAATATTCCTTTAGGGATACTTTATCATTTTTAAAGAGTGATTTTACGGATAAATAAGCACTTAATACAAAGAATATTGGTACTGCAAGGAATCCACCTTTAAGTAATTTTAAGTGATATAAAAGAATTGCAAATAGCGCAATTACTCTAATCAAATCTAAATTTTTATAATACTTTTTACTACTCATACAATCCTCTAATCTAGAATTTCTTTAATTCTTTCATTTATTTCTTTTAAAGCGAGTTCATTTTTATTGTTTTGAGCCACATAATATCTTTTTCCTTTTAAATTATCAGGTAAATATTGTTGTTTTACTATATGATTTTTATAATTATGGGCATACTTATAATCAGGAGATGTAGTTTTAATATGATTTGGTACATTACCTGTATTTCCTTTTCTTATATCGTTTAAGGCTTCATCTATTGCCATAATCGCACTATTAGATTTTGGAGATAAAGCAAGTTCTATTACAGTTTTAGCAAGTGGAATTCTAGCCTCAGGTAATCCCAAGCGTTCACAAGCACTAATACATGCTTCAACTTTTAAAGCCATATTAGGATTAGCAAGCCCAATATCTTCATATGCAATCACACTCATTCTTCTAAAAATAATATCCAAATCTTCTGCTTCAATAAGTCTTGCAAGATAGTGAAGTGCGGCATCTACATCTGAACCTCTAATACTTTTTTGAAATGCACTTATGACATCATAATATCCATCTTCATTTTTATCGTGAAAAAAATTTGGTTTATTACTAATATTCTTAAGTATATCTAAGGTTACTTTTTTATCTGTTGAATAGTATGCAACCTCAAGTAAGTTATATGCATATCTTAAATCTCCACTAGAGATATTTGCTATATAATCTATACATTCATCATCAATTTTTATATCTTTTAATTCACTTTTAATAGCTCTATTTAAAGCAACTTTAATATCACTACTAGTTAATTCTTTAAGTTCAAATATTTGACATCTTGAACGTATTGCAGGATTAATAGAGTGATATGGATTTGATGTAGTCATACCAATTAATATGATAAGTCCATTTTCTAGATATGGTAAAAGCAAGTCTTGTTTATCTTTATTTAATCTATGTATTTCATCCATAATAACAACAAGTTCACCATACATTTTTGCTTCTTCAACAACTATATCAAAGTCTTTTTTATTATTAATTACTGCATTAAGCATTCTATATTTTAAACCTAACTCTTCTGCAATTGCAACTGCTATAGTAGTTTTACCAATACCAGGTTTACCATATAAAATCATAGAAAATAATTTCTTGTTTTTAACTAGATTACTTAATACTTTATTTTCTCCAATTAAATCATTTTGACCTATTACATCTTCAAGTTTTTTAGGTCTTAATTTAAGCGCTAAAGGTTCCATCTAACCACCTAATATTATTTTACCACATATCTAAAAAAAGTGATATAACCCGAGTTTGACAGTTAATAAAGCAAAAAATCACCGTTTAGCCTAGTGTTTATAAGGCTTTATGATGATTTTTATT
>CANRAT010000015.1 GCA_947628685.1 uncultured Bacilli bacterium | reverse complement strand
AAAATGTGTTATACTAAAGATGCAAAAGCACTAGATAGTATAACAAAGTTTATAGGGCTATTTGGGATAGAAGAAAAGAGTATAGCAAATAAATTAAGCGAGGGCGATAAAGATATGGAAGATATAGTAAAGAGAATAGAAAAGTATAGTGATGATGATGTAATGGGAGCATACAATTATAGACTATTTGAAAAAGAGATACTAGAAGAAAAGATAGACAATGCAAAAGAACAAGGTTATGAAAATGGTTTTCAAGAAGGCACTATAGAGATAGCAAAAAATATGCTTAAAAAGAATGCAGATATTAAATTTATATCAGAAGTAACAAATTTATCGATAGAAGAAATTAATAAATTAGCAAATTAAGTGGTATAGGGATTTAGGTGACTAAATCCTTTTAATTTGTCATGTTTCAATTTTATAAAATTCGTGTTATAATGTTTATGGAAGTGATACAATGAAAAAACAAAATTTATATTTTATATTAATACCTATAGGAGTTATATTATGTGCGATTTCAGCAATATTAGTTTATGTTAAAATAATTAATTCAAATGGAAATAGTGATGACGCTTTAAAATTTAAAAATGAATATGAAGCATTAAATGGTAAAGAAGTGAAGTCAGGATTATTTTATAAAACAATTAATATAAGTGAAGATAATCCTGTTAAATATGCAGATTATGATGAATTAATAGATGTTATAAAAAATAAAACAGGCGTTATTTATTTAGGATTTAAAGAATGTCCTTGGTGTAGAAGCGCACTACCTATATTGTTTGATGTATTAAAAAATAACAAAATAAATACGTTATACTATATGGATATTAGAAACATCAGGGATTCATATGTTGTTAATGATGGAAAATTGGAATTTGAATTAGATAGTAATGGAAACGAAATAAAAGGTGAGGATGGATACTTTAGATTGTTAGAAGCACTAGATGATGTCTTAACTGATTATGTAATTTCATTTGACGGGAAGACATATGAAACAAATGAGAAAAGAATATATGCTCCAACAGTTATATTTGTTCGCAGTGGTAAAGTAGTTGGATTACACGTTGCAACAGTTGAAAGTCAACTAAGTGGATATGACGAAATGACAAAAGAACAGATAGATGAGTTATATTCTATTTATGAGGATTATGTATTAGAAATGAAAAATGACACTTGTTCTTCATCAAAAGCGTGTTAAACACAGTGCTTTTTTCTTTTTCCCTTTACACACCCTAAATATTTTTAGTATAATATACATGTTTTTGAAAGCAGTGGTAAAATGAATTATCAAAAATTATTAGATGAAACTTTAGAAAAAATAAAATTAGAAAACAATATTCCAAGTTTGTTACTGCACGCTTGTTGTGCTCCTTGTTCATCATACGTACTCGAATATTTGAGTAAATACTTTAATATAACAATATATTACTACAATCCAAATATACATCCAATAGATGAATATACAAGACGAATAGAAGAATTGAAAAAATTTTTAAAAGAGTATAAAACTAAAAATAAAGTAGAATTAATAGAAGAAAAATATGATACCAAGGATTATTATCTTGCCATTAAAGGTTTAGAAACTTTACCTGAGAGAAGTGAGAAGTGCTATAAATGCTATGAATTTAGAATGAAAAAAGCAGCGCAATATGCAAAAGAAAACAAGTTTGATTATTTTACGACTACGTTATCTATTAGTCCTTATAAAAATGCAAATTGGATTAATGACATAGGGAAAAATCTTGAAAAAGAGTATGGTATAAAATACTTATATGCAGATTTTAAAAAGAAAGATGGGTATAAAAGATCATTAGAATTATCTAGAGAATATAACTTATATAGACAAGATTATTGTGGTTGTAATTCTTCTAAATTAGAAAGCATTGATAGAAATAACAGGTGAAAAAATGAAACAAATTTTAAAAAACAAATTATTTAAAAATACAGTTATAATTTCAATTTATATTTTTATAACAGAAATAATGTTTGAAATACTAGGAAGTACATTCGTATTTGATTATCCAATACTAAGAATACTTGTAAGTTCAATTATAATTGGATATTTTTTAAGTTTAATGCTAAATTTTATTAAAAGTAATTTGTTAAATAAAATAATTATAATAATATTTTCATTTGGAATTAGTTTTTATGCTATGTTACAACTTGGATTTAGAAATTTTATTGGTAATTATATGTCATTTAATACATCTAGCCAATTAGGAAAAGTAACAGATTATATAAAAGACTACTTTATGAGTTTTGATATTAAATTCTATTTAATATTGATTCCATTTGTTTTACTAATTCTATATTACATATTTATAGATAAAAGAATTAAAACAGAAAATTATAAATTTGTTCAATATAAATTTGTAAATAGTATAACTGTTTTGGTTTTATTATGTGGATTTTATTATAGTACATTATTATTAGATTTTATGCAAAATAAATATCAATCTATAGAAAATAAAACATTATTTAAAAATCCTAGTATGCAAAGTATTGCTATAAATCAGTTTGGAGTATCTGTTTATGGATTATTAGATGTAAAAAATTATTTACTAGGTTTAGAATATAGTGATGATGTATATTTAACAAATGGAAATAGTGATAGTATAGTTACTGATAGAACTATAGATGATACAATTTGGCAAAAAATAATAGATAGTGAAGAAGATGATGATTATAATACCTTAAATAAATTTTTCATATCTAGAAATATAACTAATACAAATGAATATACAGGGCTTTTTGAAGGCAAAAATTTAATACTTATAATGATGGAATCAGTTAACAATATTTCAGTTACAAATAAGGAAGAATTTCCAACTTTATATAAATTATATAATGAAGGATGGCATTTTAAGAATAACTATTCCCCAAGAAGTAGTTGTTCAACAGGAAATAATGAATTTAGCGCACTTACAAGTTTATATGCGATAAATACACTTTGTTCATCAAATATATTTAAAGACAATACATATTATGAGAGTTTATTTAATGTATTTAAAAATAAAGGATATACTTCACTTGCTTTTCATGATTATACAGATTACTATTATGATAGACATATCTCTATGCCAAATTTAGGTAGTAAATATTATGGAGTAGTAGATTTAGGAATTGATTATAGTAATGAATATAAAGAATGGCCAAGTGATGTTGATTTTATCGAAAAAGCCTATGATATATTTAGTAAGGAAGATAAATTTTCAGTACTTTTAACAACAGTAACCACACATCAACCTTATTATACTTCTTCTACATATGGCGATAAATATTTAGATCTATTTAGCGATTTAAATGTACATTTATATTTAAAAAGATATATGTCTAAAATGAAAGTATTAGATCAAGCACTAGACTTATTACTTAAAAAGTTAGAAAATGATAAATTGATAGATGATACAGTAATAGTACTTTTTGGAGATCACTATCCATACGGACTTGCAAATAGTGTACTTCAACCAATGTTTGATTATGATATCTCTATAAATCAAGAAGTAGATAGAACACCTTTTATAATTTATAATAGCAAACTAGAACCTAGAGAATTTGATTCATATACAACATATATAAATATATTACCTACACTTGCCAATTTATTTAATTTAGATTATGATCCAAGATTATATTTAGGTGAAGATTTATTTGATGAAAATTATTCTAATATAGCAATATTTTCAGATAGTTCATGGCAAAGTCCATACGCATTTTATAATTCAAGTAAATCTAAACTATCTTATATAAATGATGATTATAAATATACAGATGAAGAAATAAAAAACATAAACGATATAATAAATAGTAAAATATCTATATCAAATAAAGCAATAAGAAAAGATTACTTCACTTATCTAAATAATAAATTTAATGAATTTAATGAATCAAATTAACTTTAAAAACACCACTATAAATGATATAATTAAAAGGGTGATATAATGTTTGAAAGATTAAAGTTATTAATCGGTGATAAACTTGAATTAATTCATACTAAAAGAGTATTAATTATAGGCCTTGGTGGAGTTGGAAGTTATGCTGTTGAAGGTCTTGTCAGAAGCGGAATAGAAAAATTTATAATTGTAGATAGTGATACCATAACGCTTTCAAACTTAAATAGACAACTTATGACTAATCAAAATAATATTGGTAAGTATAAAACTAATGAAATAGAAAAGAGAATATTAGAAATAAATCCTAATTGTACTGTAGAAAAAGTTACAAAATTTATAACTTTGGATAATATACAAGAATTATTTTATCAAGATATAGACTATGTAGTTGATGCATGTGACACTTTAACAGTTAAGTTAGAACTTATTAGAATATGTAAAAGAAAAAATATTAAATTAATATCCTCTATGGGTACAGGAAATAAAATGGATCCTTCAAGACTTAAAATAGTAGACATTAGAAAAACAAATTATGACCCTATCGCTAAAAAGATAAGAAAAATGGTTAAAGATGAAAAAATTAAAGGAAAAGTAATGGTAGTTTGTAGCGATGAAGAAAAAAGAGTACAAATTAAAGATAAAATTCCATCAAATTCATTTGTACCTGCAACTGCAGGATTAATGTGTGCGAGTTATATAATAAACGATATAGTAGGTGAAGATTATGTTTAAAAAATTAGAAGATATAATAAAAAAAATAGAAGGTAATGTACTTGTTATAAGTGTTGATGAATCACTTATTAATGCATTTAATAAAAATAATAAAGTTAATCTTTACTCTATAAATTCAAATAAAGGTTCAAAATTAGGTTCATCAAAAAAAAGGTCTACCAATAAAGGTAAAACAATAAATATAAAAAAATTAAGAAAATATATCAATAAAAAATCAGTTAACTATATAATATGCAATATTGAAGATGTATTTAGTTATTACAAATATATAATAAAAGATACAATATATTTAAACAATAATATCATATACATTTATTCGACAAATAATATAGATAAAGACTTCATAATAAGTAAATATAAAAGATATAAAGTAAATATAGAGGTTACAGATTATAAAAATGGCTATATTATAAAAATAGATAATACTCATGGTAAAAATAATTATTTAAAAGATAAAATATATTTAATAAAAGATACATTTTATAATATAGCAGAATTTATAGGTAATATTTTAATAAGTTAAAAAAATGACAAGATAGTCATTTTCTTTTTGTATATTGATAACCTTTTTCATTTTTTATAGTTTTATCGAGTTGTTTTTTTAATTTCTTTAATTGTTCTATTTCTTCTTTTCTTGTCAATTTTTTATTCTTTTCATTTTCAATAGTTAAAACATTTTTAATGCCTTCATTTTCTTTTACTTCAGTATCTTTATTATTAAATTTTAAAACATTAATAGTTTCATTATTTTGCTTAATATAACTTGCTGCAGTTAAAACTTGAAATGTTGCTGTAAGAGCAATAGATATATTAGAAATAATAAGTAAAACACTGTTTATGTTTGACAAATAACCGAGTGCAAGAGACGTATATAAAGGCCATTCTTTTATTCTACCAATTTGTGTACTTGATATATCTATATTTTTATACTTTAGTTTATATCCAATATTAATAGAACCAATAATAAGTTCACCAAGTAATGTAATCAAATATAATGGATTTAAAATTGCTACATTTATTCCAACAATTAAAGCAAAATATTTATCTGTTGCTTGATCAAGAAGTTTACCATATTCACTTTGACTATTATATTTTTTAGAACTCATTCCATCTAATTTATCAGTTATTGCGCCAAATCCTGCAATTAAACTAGAAATAATTAAAAGAGATAATGTACCTGTTATAATTGAAATAATGGATAATAAAAGTGTAACTAAAGGTATAATTAATCTTGAAAATGTCCACATATTTGCCCTTTGTTTTTTATTAGTTTCTTTTTTAAAAAATTCTTTGAACATCAATTTAGTTCCTGCTACAAACCTTTTAAAATAATCTTTAATCAACAAACTCACCTCGAACATTACTGAATAATTATTTTATCACAATTTAATTAAAAGTCAACATAATCGAATATTAATTGAATATAATTAACTGTATTAGAAAACTAATACAGGGAAATGATAGCGTATGCAATTTTTAATTGTTTATCATTTCCTTTTTTTCGACAAAATAAAAGCGTACTTTATTATATATTAGTGGTGGTGATGAATATGAGAAAAAGATTTAAAGCGAAAAAGAAAGTAAAAGGTAAGTATATATTTATACCTATTTTAATAGTCTTAGTATTTGTTTTACTTAATATTCTATTTGATAATATAAAATTTTTAGTACCAAGGCAAATAGTAATAACAAATGCATTTAAAAGTAATAACTATTCTTATGATAGTAAGGAAAATAATTCAATATATGAAGACGTATACGAATATATAAAAGAAAATATATTTAATACACCAGTTAATATATTAAAAAGTGAACTTAATTTTAAAGAAAGTAATAAAGAAACCATTACATTTTTATATGGTGAATCTAAAAAAAATAGAGTATATATATATAATTCTCATCAGGGTGAGACATATTCCATGAAATACTTAGAAGTATATAATATTGTACCTGATGTATTAATGGCATCTAATATGTTAAAAGATAAATTAGATAGTATAGGTATTAATACTGTAGTAGAAGAAAGCGATATATTGGCATATATGAAAGAAAATAACCTTAATCATTCAGGAAGTTATATAGCAAGTAAACATTTTTTAACTAAAGCAATAAAAGAATATCCAAATATAGAATTATTCATAGATTTGCATAGAGATGCAGCAACCCATAATGCGACATATGCTAAAATAGATGGAAAAGATTGTGCGAAAGTACTATTCGTAATAGGATTAGAAAATCCAAATTATCAAGCAAACCTTTCTGTAGTTACAGAAATTAACAATATATTACTGGATAAATATCCGCAATTAACACGTGGTATTATGAAAAAAGAAGGTGCTGGAGTAGATGGAGTTTATAATCAAGATTTAAACAGTAATGTGATATTAATAGAAATAGGTGGGAATGAAAATAATATAGAAGAAGTAAATAATACACTAGATATAGTAGCAAGTGTTATAGGAGAATATTTAAATGAAAAAGAAAAAGAGTAATAAAGTTTTAAATATTATATTTGGAATACTTTTTTTTAGTTTTTTAGTCGTATATTTTTCTGAAGTAACAGGTTATTACGAATATAAAAATCATAAATTATCTGTTTTAACTCAAGAACAAATAGATAAATTTGAAAGTGATGTGGCTAGTGGAAAAGAAATAGATATAAATGATTATGTAGTAATACAAAATAAAAAATATAACAATAAATTATCTAAAATAACAAGTAAACTTTCAGATGGAATAAGTAAAGTAGTTAAGATGAGTGTAGAAAATACTTTTAAATTTCTATCTAATCTTATTGAAGAAAAATAAAAATATGATATAATTAAATAGGTGATGCTATGAAAGTATTAAAACATGAAAATTGGTGGATATGGCTTTTATTAATGTTATTTTCAGGAGGCTCTTCAACTCTTGTTTTAGGTGCTTTATTAGATGTTTATAACTCTAAAGCATGGTATACAAAATGGTATATATGGGTAATTGGTTTAATACTTTTATTTCCTTTTTATATAATGGTATATGTTTTAAATATTGACGTAACTAGTAAAACTGCATATAAGTTAGGTGTAAAGGGTAAAGATTATTATTTATCTCCATATATATGGATAATACTTATAATAATTCCTATAATAGGTTGGATATTTTTTGCAGTCCTATTGATTTATTTAAACATAGCAATACTAGTTAAATTAAAAAATGGAGAAGGAGAAAAATATATAGATTAATTTATATATTTTTTTTACGTTTTATGTTACAATATTATTGGTGATGTTATGGAACAATTAACTCGTTCAGAACTTAGAAAAAATATAATGACAATACTTTATCAAGTAAACGTTTATACGTTAAATAAAATAGAATTTAATATAGACGATATTATTAAAGAAGTAAATCCTATTGATAATGAGTTTGTAAAAGATATAGTATATGGTGTAATTACAAAAAAAGAAGAATTAGATGATATAGCGAATAAATATTTAAATAAATGGACTATAGATAGATTAGGAAATACAGATCAATCTATACTTAGAATGGGTATATATGAACTACTTTACACATCTACTCCTGATATAGTAGTTATAAATGAGGCAGTTGAACTTGCTAAAGTTTATAGTGATGATGATGTCAAAAACATGATTAATGGAGTTCTTGATAAAATATACAAAAGTAAGGTAGATAAAAATGGATAGTAAATATTTAAGTGTATCAGCAATCACGCGTTATTTAAAAGCAAAGTTTGATGGTGATGAGAACCTTAGAGTAGTATTTTTAAAAGGTGAAATATCAAATATTAAATATCATACAACAGGACATATTTATTTTTCACTTAAAGATGAGACTAGTAAAATAAATGCAATAATGTTTTCTAGTAATGCAAAAAAGTTGCTTTTTAAACCTATTGATGGCTCTAAAGTACTTGTAACTGGTAGAATTAGTGTTTATGAGGCAACAGGTGGATATCAAATATATGTAGATGAAATGCTTGAAGATGGTATAGGAAACCTTTATATAGCATTTGAAGAACTTAAAAAGAAGTTATCAAAAGAAGGATTATTCGATGCTAAATATAAAAAGAAAATACCTAAAATTCCAAAAAGAGTAGGAGTAGTAACCGCACCTACAGGCGCTGCTATTAAAGATATAATGTCTACTATTAAAAGGAGATTTCCAATATGTGAAGTGATACTTTTTCCATCACTTGTACAGGGTGAGAATGCAAAAGAAGATATAGTTAAAAACATTCACCTTGCAGAAAATTATGACCTTGATGTATTAATAGTAGGTAGAGGTGGAGGATCCATTGAAGATTTATGGCCTTTTAATGAAGAGATTGTTGCTCGCGCAATATTTGAATCTAACATACCTATAATAAGCGCAGTAGGACATGAAATAGATTTTACTATTGCAGATTATGTAGCAGATTTAAGAGCGCCAACTCCAACAGGAGCAGCAGAAATGGCTGTACCTAATATATCTGATTTAATTAATTTAATTAATAATTTATCTATTAGACTTAATGAAGCCATGAATAAAAATTTAAATTATCAAAAATTAGTACTTGAATCTATTAAAGGTTCTTATGCTTTAAAAAATCCATTAATAATGTATGAAAATAAAAAGCAAAAACTGGATATATTACTAGATAATTTAAATAAAATATTAATAAAAAAATTTGAAACTGCAACACACAAACTTGAAATTATTAAAAAAAGTTTCATTTTAAATAATCCTGATGTTTTATATAAGGATAGGCAAAATAAACTTTCAAATTTAATAGAAAAGTTAGAACTTGTTAATCCTCTTGGAGTATTAAAAAGAGGATATTCTCTAACAATCAAGGATGATAAAGTTGTATGTGGAATTAGTAGCATTAAAAAGAAAGACAATTTAACTATTAAATTATATGATGGAGATATTCTAGCTACTGTAGATGAAGTAAAGGAGAATAAAAATGACTAAAGAAAAAGAAAAAACATTTGAAGAAAAATTAAAAGAATTAGAAACTATTGTAGGTGAACTTGAATCAGGTGAGATTGATCTTGATTCATCAATAGAAAAATATACGAGTGCCATGAAACTTGTGAAAGAATGCGATGAAAAACTTAAAAACGTAGAAGAACAAGTAAATAAAATAGTTACAGAAAATGGTACTTTAGAAAATTTTGAAGTAGAGTAATTAATGCCTTTTTTGCTAACATATGTTATCGCTTATTAAAACATCATAAAGATAATAAATAGGAGGTTATTGTGAAATGTGATATTTGTGGTTGTAAAGAGACTTACGTAAAAGAACATAAACACGATTTTATTATTAAAGGTAAAAAAATAAATTTTACTTCTAATAGAAGATTTTGTAAAAATTGTAATAATTTAGTATATGATTCTAAATTAGATAATGATGCATCAAAAAAAGCAATTAATTTATATAATAAAAAATACGCTATAACTAAAGAAGAAATTATTGAACTAAGAAAAAAATACAATTTATCTCAAGAATTATTTTCAAAAATAATTGGATGTACTAAAAAAGAATTAGTTTCTTGTGAAAAAGGTAATTCAATATTAAACGATAATTATCTTATAATTATTAGAAATTTAATCAATAAACCAGAAACCATATATACACTTATAAAATAAAAGATAAAATGAATTATGATAGAATTAAAAATACTTTTGGTATTTTTTTCTTTTTATAATTTAATTAAAAAAATTCATAATATAAATGGTAGTCTAAAAAGGAGTTGTTTTTATGTTTTTTAAAAAATTAAAAAACCAAACTCTCATTTTTCTTCTAACACTCTTTATTATTCCACAAACCATATTTGCTTATTCAGATAAAGTAGTAGTAGGTGGAGATACTGTTGGTATTCGGCTTAATACTGATGGAATACTAATTGTAGGTTCATATGAAATAAACGGTCATAATTCACTTATAGAAGCAGGATTAAAAGCAGGCGATGTAATAAGCCAAATAAATAATAGTGAAGTTCATACAGTTGAAGAAATGGCAAATATAATTACTGCATGTAATTGTCAAAGCATAAAAGTATCTTACTTAAGAGAAGATAAATTAAAAAATACAACATTAGATTTATATGAAGACAATGGAGTAATGAAAACAGGTTTATATGTTAAAGATTCCATTTCAGGGGTTGGGACACTCACATTTATAGATCCTGAAACTAAACTTTTTGGAGTATTAGGACATGAAATTACAGATATAAATACAGGAAAAATCATAGATATAAAAGATGGTACTATATTTGACTCTAAAATAACAGGAGTAACACGAAGTGATAAAGGTAAACCTGGTGAGAAGAATGCTATACTTTATAGCGATAAAGCAAAAGGAAATGTAAAAGAAAATACTACTAAAGGTATTTTTGGAAATTATACAGGTGAAATAGATACATCTAAAACCTATAAAGTAGCGAAAATAGATGATATTAAAATAGGAGATGCCACAATCCTGACTGTCTTAGACGGTGTTGAAGTTGGAGAGTTTTCTATTAAAATATCATCTGTAAATGAAACTAAAGACAAACTCAAAAATATTCAATTTGAAATAACCGATAAAGAATTACTTGAAAAAACTAATGGAATAATTCAAGGAATGAGTGGAAGTCCAATTTTACAAGGAGATTATATTATTGGAGCAGTCACACACGTAGTTGTTGATGATCCACATAAAGGTTATGGAATATTAATTACTAATATGTTAGAAGAAGCAGAAAACTAGGGTTACCTAGTTTTTAATTTACATATGTGCTATAATCTTAATGTGATATTTATGAGATTTAAAAAAATTTATATAGAAGTAACTAATGCTTGTAATCTTAATTGCGATTTTTGTATCAAAAATAAAAGAAAAATTAAAAATATAAGTATAGATGAATTTAATATACTATTAAGTAAAATAAAAGGTTACACCAATTATTTATATTTTCATGTTTTAGGTGAACCTTTAATGCATAAAGATATTAATAAACTAATTGATATAGCAAGTAAAGATTTTAAAATAAATATAACTACTAATGGTTATTTAATAGATAAAATAAGTAATAATAAAAATATAAGACAGTTAAATATATCACTTCATAGTTTTAATCCAAAATATAATATTAGTTTAACTAATTATTTAGATAATATATTTAGTAGTATAGATAAACTATCTAATAATACTTATATATCCCTAAGATTATGGGTTAAAAATAAATATAATAAAGAAATAATAGATTATATAACCAATAAATATAAAATAGATATTCCATATAACATAGATAATTATAAAATAAGCAATAATATATTTATAAATAATTTTCATGAATTCATATGGCCAGATTTATCTAATAATACGTATCAAGAAAAAGGAACTTGTTACGGGCTAATAGATCATATAGGGATACTTGTAGATGGGACTGTTGTTCCTTGCTGTTTAGATAGTAATGGGAACATAAATTTAGGAAATATATATGAAGATGATTTAAACAAAATATTAAATAGTAATAGAGTAATAAATATGATTGATAACTTTAAAAAAAATAAAAAATGTGAAGAATTATGTCGTCACTGTAAATTTATAGAAAAAAATTAATGAATGTGCTATAATGAATGTGGAGGGATTGTATGATAAAAGAATTTAAAAAATTTATCTCTCGTGGTAACGTAGTAGATCTTGCAGTTGGTGTTGTTGTAGGAGGCGCATTTAGTAAAATAGTAACGTCACTTGTTGATAATATAATAATGCCTCTTGTTGGAGTAGTTATAGGAGGTATTGATTTTACAAATTTGCATTGGAAAATAGGTTCTGCTACAGTAGAATATGGAACATTTATACAAAATATAGTTGACTTTTTAATAGTTGCATTCTGCATATTTATGGCTATTAGAGTATTTAATAAATTAACACACAAAAAAGAAGAAAAACCACCTGTACCTGTTAAAAGAGATGAAGTTGTATTACTTGAAGAGATAAGAGATTTACTTAAAGAAGATAAAAAGGCAACTAAATAGTTGCTTTTATTTTCTATTAGGAAAGTGCTTGGTAAACCAAAAAATAAAGAAACAAAAGATAGACATACAAAAAGTATCTATCTTTTATATAAATAGAATATATTTAAAAATCTGCTTCAATATAAACGGGTGTCATCCTAATATTGCAATTAGGGCAAATAAATATTTTATTATATAAAAAATAATTAGGATTTAAATTTCGCATAACCTTTCTAGGAATAACTTTCTCAAAATTACATTTTTTGAAAACAAAAATGTAATCATTTTATGAACTTCTTTATTAGAGTTAGAACGTTCAATAGATAGGGTATTCTTACAATAGGAATAAAACTCATCCCAATGATTATTAAATATTTTACAAATAATACCAGTTGATTTAAAATTACTTTGATTTTCCATAATATAGTTAAAACAAAAAATGTCCCTATTAGGGACGGATGACAAAATTTATTTTGTCATTTTTTTAATAATCGTAAAATATGTTTGTCATTATCTGATTTGTTTATAGTGCTTGAATAAGCATTTTTTGTTATTCCACAAGCATCCATTCTTTGTAATTCTTCCAATGTTAAACTATTAACATAATTAAAATCAAATAAATTTAATTGTTCTGAAATATCGTCTTTTGCAATTAACGAAAATTTTTTCTGTTCTAATAGTTGTAATAAATATAGTGATTTTGGTATTTCAATAATATCTTCAATTCTCATTATTTCTTTACCATTTACTTTTCTAAAGTTAACGTAATTTGATACTATTAATAAATATCTTAATTTATTCTCAAAATCTACTCTTGCAACAGATTTATTAATATATTTATCAGAATAAAAACGTTGTAATAAATCTGAGCAATCCTCTAAATCAGTGTTATAATTTAATGATTTGTTTTTTCCAATCAATTCTTCTTTACTAAAAATATGTGATTTTAAATTTTTCTCAAAAAGAATTGGCCCACCATTACCGGAATATATTTCTTCTGTGTACAAGCATCTTCTGTCTAATGGAATTTTTTTCATTTGTTCTATTCTATAATCTCTAATATTTTGAGCATTTCTAGATAATGAAAATACATCAATATTTTTATCATTTTTTTCATATAAAAACATACTAAACCCTCCTTATTTGTTTATTTTAACATTTATTTTTCATTTTTGCAATATCATTTTTTTGTTATTAAAAAAGGCCTATTAATAGACCACTTAAAAGTACATGCCAAAACTTAAATAAAACTTTATTATCTTGCAAAAATAGCAAGTACTCCTGATGCCACCATAGCAAGTACTATTAATATTATAACAATCTTTTGTATTTTTTCTCCCATTATAACACCTCTAAATAATATTATAATATATTTTAAATAAAATTGGAATAAAAAAAAATTTCGCTAATAGTATTAAGTGGGTGAAGATAATGGACAAACTATTAAACAAAGTAAAATTTGATAAAAAATACGTATTATTTTGTATGATTTTAGTAATAATAGGAATAATATCAGGTTCACTATTCATAGTAATATTAAACAGTACCGATAAAAGTTTAGTAATAGAATATATTGAAGAATTTGTAAGTAATATAAAAAATAATAGTTTTAATTATATAGATACGTTTAAAAATACTATATTCGTAAATTATTTAGTAATAATTATTATATCTATACTAGGATTTACATATATTTTAGCCCCTTTAAATATATTAATATTATTTTATAAAGCATTTATAATAGGCTTTAGTTTATCTTCTTTTGTTTTAACACTTAAAATTAAAGGATTACTTATAAGTATCGTATATATATTTCCACACTTAATATTAAATATATTGATATTTTCTATATTAACTGCATTCACATTAAAATTATCAATGATAATGATAAAAAATATAATTAAGAAAAAAGAAGTTAACTTAAGAGTATATTTTAATAAATATTTATATACATTCATTTTTGTCTTAATATTAATAACTATTACAAGTTTATATGAATCATTTATCTGTCCACATATATTAAAACTTATATCAGGTATAATATAAATTCAAGGCTATTTACAAAGTCCAAAGATTTTGAAAAAATAGTCTTTTTCTTTTATAGAAAAAGATTTATAATAGAACTATAGACATTTTAAGTTTATAAATATAAGGAGAATAGATATGTTAGTTATTATTATATTACTTTTTCTTACATTCTTTTTTTCATTTGTATTTAATAAATCATTTGGTAAAGTTTTACCTATAAGTTTTATTAGCATTCCACTTATACTATATTTGAGTCAGTTTATATTTAAAACATTTAAAATAGGTACAATAGTTATAATAATTTTATCTATTATAGGTCTTATTATTACTGCATACAAAATAATAAAAAAGGATAAATTATTTTTAAAAAATATATTTTCTAAAGGATTTTATTCATTTATTATAATCTTAATTTTTCTTTACATCACAGATTATAAACAACAATTTTCTACTTGGGATGAACTCGCACATTGGGGTGTGATGGTAAAAGAGATGCTTAGATTAGATAAATTTTATTCAGTTTTTGAATCAGTAATGGTTTGGCACAAAGATTACCCGCCATTTATTAGTTTATTTGAATATTTTTGGTGCCGTATTTTAGGATATAGTGAACAGACAATGTATTTGTCAATACACGTATATTTATTTGGACTTATTATTCCATACATGGTAGATAAATTAAAGAAAAATAGTTGTATTTTTTTGTTTCCTGTTTTATATTTAATGACCATTTTACTTTTTGATTCTTATCAAATATTTAAAACAGTTCAAGCAGACTTTATCATTTCTATTGCAACTCTTTATGGATTTTTAATTATATTTTTTGAACGTGAAGATTCACTATTTAAAAGAATTTCTCTTGCTTTTTGTATTACTTCATTATTACTTACTAAACAAATAGGAATTCCTCTAGCACTCATGGTATTTACATATTATATACTAGATTCAATTTTTATAAATAAAGAAATAGTTAAAAATAAAAAATGGTTTTTAAATACTTTATTAATACTTTTTATCCCATTAATTTTATTTATAACTTGGAATGTATTTATTACATATTATAAAACAGGTGCGCAGTTTAGTATATCCAATATAAATATAAAAGAATATATTAAAATAGTTTTCTTTAATGAAGGAGTAGAGTATAAATTAAAATCATTTTCGCTATTTAAAGATTATTTATTTTCCGAATCCGTTATGATAAAACCTATTTCTATTGGATACATTCCTTGCTATATAATACTTATTATTGTAATGACATTAATTTACTTTATAAATAAAAAAAATTTCAATACTAAAAGTTTTTGGATTTTAATTATTTTATTTACATGTGGAACAATAGGGTATGCTTTTACCATGTCTATTTTATATCTATTTTGTTTTTCTGAGGCTGAAACTATTACTTTAGCATGTTTTGGTAGATATATGTCAACTTATGTACTGTTTGAATACTTATTTGTTATATGTATAACTATTTACTATATGAGAAATAAAAAACATTTTTTAAGTAAAACTATTGCTTTATGTGTAATTTTTACCATATTTGTTGGTAGTAATTTGGAATGTTTACTTCCTCAAAAACATTTCGGTGATAATTACGTAGAATTTAAGGAAGTAGCAAATAGAATTAATGAAGTTACTTATGAAAATTCTAATATATTAATTATTATGGAAGATTATAGTTATAGTTATTTACTTCAATATTTCCTAGATTCTAGAAAAATTAATCAAGAATATCCATATTTATATAATAATATAAATGAAAATGAACTGAATAATGTAGTTAATGTTATATTAAGTCAAGACTATATATACATAGATGATATTCCAAATAATTTTGAAACATATTATGGTAATCTTTTCATAGATCAGATTTTACCTAAAACTGTATATAAAGTAAATAAAGAAATAGGAAAACTTAGTATTTTAAAATAAAAATGGGAATTCCTATTTTTTTTTTTTGGACATATAATTTATTGGTGATTATATGTTTTTTAAAAATATACATAAAAGAATTAAGATAATTATTATAATGACTGTTGTTTTATTTTTAATAATTATAGGGAAAGTATTTTATATACAAGTAATAGACTATAAAAAATTAAATAAATATGCAACAAGTCTTTGGAGTAGAAATCTTCCACTTGCTTCTAATAGAGGAATAATATACGATAGAAATGGAGTAGAACTTGCAGGTAATATAACAACTACATCACTTGTACTTATACCAAATCAAATAAGTGATAAAGAAAGTGTCGCTAAAGATTTAGCAGAAATATTAAATGTAGATTATGATGAAATGTATAAACATGTATCTAAAAAAACTTCCATAGAAAGAGTACACCCAGAAGGTAGAAACTTAAGTTATGATATTGCAGATAAAATTAATGATTTAGGATATAAAGGGGTTTATTTAGTAAAAGAGGCTAAGAGGGATTATCCATATGATACACTACTTTCACATACAATAGGTTTTGTTGGAATAGATAATCAAGGTTTAAGTGGTCTAGAACTTATTTATGATAAATATTTAACAGGTAGTGATGGAGCAATAAAGTATTTTAGTGATGCAAAGGGAAACAGTTTATCTATGGGGCAGATATATGAACAACCACAAAGTGGAGTTAACATGACTTTAACAATAAATTATGAACTTCAAAAATCGCTAGAACGTGAACTTGATATAGCAGTAAGTCAGTATAACCCTGATCAAGCATTAGGTATTATGATGGATCCAAATACAGGAGAGATACTAGCCTTAGCATCACGTCCTACATTTAGTCCAAGTAATTATCAGAATTATACAGTAGAGCAGATTAATAGAAATCTACCTATTTGGATGACTTATGAGCCTGGTAGTACTTTTAAAATAATCACACTTGCTGCATCATTAGAAGAAAAAATAGTAGATCTTAATAATGATCATTTCTTTGATTCAGGTGCGGTTACAGTTGGTGGGGCGACACTTCACTGCTGGAAAGCAGGTGGGCACGGTGAAGAGACTTATCTTGAAGTTGTAGAAAATTCGTGTAATACAGGATTTGTAAATTTAGGACTTAAACTCGGTAAAGATAAATTATTTAACTATATTGATCTATTTGGATTTGGTAAAAAAACAGGAGTAGATTTGAATGGTGAATCGAGCGGTATTTTATTTAATAAAGATAAAATAGGTGATTTGGAACTTGCAACTACTGCTTTTGGTCAAGGTGTATCAGTAACTCCAATACAGCAAATAACAGCAGTATCAGCAGCAATAAATGGTGGGATACTTTATAAACCATATATAGTTAAAAGTTTAAATGAGCCTGAAACAAACAGCGTTATTTTAGAAAATAATCCTGAAATTGTTAGAAAAGTAATAAGTGAAGATACAAGCATAAAGGTTAGAAATGCACTTGAAAGTGTGGTTGCTCGTGGTACAGGACACAACGCATATATTGGTGGCTATAGAGTAGGAGGTAAAACAGGTACCGCACAAAAGGCAGTTAATGGCTCTTATTTAAGTGGTAACTATATAACAAGTTTTATAGGATTTTTACCTGCAGATGATCCGCAAGTAGTTGTTTATATTGCAATAGATAATGCAAAAGGAATCACACAATATGGAGGAACTGTTGCTGCTCCTATTGCCAAAAATGTACTTCTTAGTGCGATAGATATACTAGGTATAGAAAAAAGAGAAAATGAAATTGAAAGAGAATATAACTACTTTGATAAACAGTATGCAATAGTTCCTAATGTAGTTGGAATGAGTGTTAAAGACGCAATAAAAGAACTTAAAAAGTTTAAAGTAGAATATAGTGGTACAGGAGATGTTATAACTTATCAATCACCTAGTGTGGGTGAAAGTGTATATGAAGGAGAAACTATACGCTTACTTCTTGCCGAATAATAAAAAATATTATATAATGTTTAAGGTGATCATATGAAAAATAAAGTTGTAGTAATTGGTTGTGGTAATGTAGGTATGAGTTATTCTTATGCTCTTTTAAATCAAAATACATATGTAAATGAACTAGTACTTATAGATATAAATACTAAAAGACTAGAAGGAGAAGTAATGGATTTAAATCATTGTCTTGCCTATAGTCCATCTAAAATAAATATAAAATTAGGCGACTATAGTGACTGCAAGGATGCAAAAATAGTAGTAATTGCTGCAGGAGCCAATCAAAATGTTGGTGAAACTAGAATGGATTTAATACATAAGAATAGTAAAATATTTAAAAGTATTGTAGAAAGTGTTCTTTCTAGTGGATTTAATGGTATATTTTTAGTCGCTACTAATCCTTTGGATGTAATGACTTATATTACTTATAAATATTCTAACTTTCCATATAATAAAGTTCTTGGTACAGGAACAACACTAGATACGGCTCGTCTTAGATTTTTAATAAGTGAAAAAGTAGGAGTAAGTCCTAAGGATATTCATGCATATGTAATGGGTGAACATGGAGACTCTGAATTTATTCCATGGAGTAATGCCAATATTGCTTTAAAGAGTTTGAATGCATATCTAACACCCACTGAAAAAATAAAAATAGAAAATGATGTTAGAAATTCTGCATATGAGATAATTGAAAAAAAAGGTGCCACATATTATGGAATTGGTATGTGCTTAGTTAGAATTACTAATGCAATACTTGGAGATGAAAATGTAATACTTTCAGTATCCGCTTATGATAAGGAAAATGATATTTATATATCAACTCCTGCTATAGTTAATAATAGTGGAGTTAAAGAAAAAATATATGTTCCATTCAATAATGAAGAAAAGGAAAAAATTAAAAATTCTATTAAGGTTATAAAAGATGCTATAAATAATTTATAGTATTTTTTGTTTGAAAAAAGGAAATTGCAAAGTTTTAGAGTATGATATATATGAGGTTAGTCTGAAAATAAATTAAAATTTTCATGACTATGTGTGCCTTGAACGAAGTGAAAGGAATGTGTGGTTTATATGAATGAAATAGAAACTATAAAAATAGAAAACTTAATATATGAGGTAAGAGGGAAGCAAGTAATGCTTGATAGTGACTTGGCTAAACTTTATGGATGTAAAAATGGAACTAAGGACATAAATAAAGCAGTTAGTAGGAATAAAGAAAAATTTCCTAGCGATTTTTGTTTTCAATTAAATATAAACGAATTTGAAAACTTGAAGTTCCAAAATGGAACTTCAAAAAATACTCATGGTGGAATTAGAAAAATACCATATGTATTTACAGAACAAGGAGTTGCTATGCTTGCAACTGTTATACATACTAGTATTGCTGCAAAGGTTAGTGTAGATATAATGAGAGCATTTGTACTTATGAGAAAGTATATATCAAATAACTTAATAGAACAAAGATTTATTAATGAAATGGTACTTACTCATGATAAAGATATAAAACTACTTCAAAAATCCTTTGATGAATTATCAAAAAAAGAAGTAAAAAATGAAATATATTTTGATGGACAAATATATGATGCATATTCAAAAATTTTAGATATAATGGGTGAAGCAAAATATGAATTAATAATAATAGATGGATATGCAGATAAAAGTGTACTTGATATGATAAGCAGATTAACTACATCAGTAATACTTATAGTAAAGATAAAAAGTTTATTAAGTAAATTAGATATAGATAAATATAATAAAGAATATGATAATTTAAAAATAATATATAATGATACGTTTCATGATAGATATTTAGTGCTAGATAAAAAAACAGTATACCATTTAGGAGCCTCAATAAATCATATAGGAAGTAAAACATTTTCAATAAATAAAATAGAAGAAGACGTAGTAATAAATTCACTTTTAGAAAAAATAGAAAGTTTAATGGTTAAATGAATTAAGTAGAAGTAAAAATAGTAAATCAATAAATCTATCAGTTATTTGTTTTTAATTAAATAAATATGAATTTGAATGTTTGCGGTTCCATTTTGGAACCGCAAATATTAGTTAAATGTCTAGACGACTCCTTATATATTATAAAAAAGTGAATGATAATTAATTTATTAAAAAATTAAAAACCTTATTATAAATCTTCTTGTCCTACTTTTATATTACTTGAATAAAATTTATTAGAGGGATTGTATGATAATACTTACAAAAGCAGTACTTGTTATGATGATTAGTTTAATACTTTCAATATCAACAGGAATATTTCTAATTCCACTTTTAAAAAAATTAAAAGCAGGACAGAGACTAAGCATATATTTAGAAGAAAAACATAAAGAAAAGCGAGGAACTCCAACTATGGGAGGTTTAATATTCATAGTACCTACAATACTTGTTATGATAATAATGCATTTATTTGGTAAAATAAAATTTAATACAACAATACTAATAGTGATATTAACATTTATATTTTATTCAATAATAGGATTTATAGATGATTATTTAATAATAAAAAGAAATAATAATAAAGGATTAAGTGAAACATCAAAATTTATACTTCAAGTTATAGTAGCAATCATATTTTTTTATCTATTTATGAAAAGTGGTAATGAACCTTTACTTTGGATACATACCCTAGGTATAAAACTTGATATAGGGTTTATATATGGAATAGTCATACTTGCAGTATTAGTATCTAGTTCTAATGCAGTAAATATTACAGATGGACTTGATGGACTTGCTGGAACACTATCTTTAATTACCTTTCTTACACTCGGTATAATAAGTTATAATACAGGATGGTTAGAAGGTTATGAAGAAGTATCTTTATTTTGTTTTTCAATTGTGGGTTCATTAATAGGATTTCTAGTATTTAATTTAAATCCTGCTAAAATTTTTATGGGAGATACAGGTTCTCTTGCGCTTGGTGCGGCTATGGGTGCGATTGCAATATTAACTCGACATGAGATATTACTTATTGTAATAGGTATAGTATTTGTTATTGAAACACTAACTTGTATAATTCAAAGAGTATACTATAAATTTACAAAAAAAAGACTTTTTTTAATGACTCCAATACATCATTCATTTGAGAAAAAAGGATATAGTGAAAGAGATATAGTAAAGATATTTTCTTTAGTTGGAATACTTGCAAGCATGATAGCCATTATATTCGGAGTTGTTCTATAAAAAGTTTTGTTTTTTTTTAAAATCACTGTATTTATTTAAAAAATTATGATATTATTAATACGTTGAGGTGATAAAATGAAAGAATTTTCTGAGCAAGAATTAGTAAGAAGAGAAAAGTTAGAGGAAATAAGTAAGTATACAAATCCATATCCAGAAAGGTACGAGGTTACAAATACCCTAAAAGAAGCAAGAAATTTAAGCGATGGAAGTAAGAATGTAAGCATTGCAGGTAGAATTGTATTTATGAGAAAGATGGGTAAATTAAGTTTTATCCGTTTAAGAGACTTAGAAGCGGATATACAAGTACAATTAAAGTCAGATGTAACTCTTGAAAGTGATTATGAATTTTTTAAGAAATTAGTTGATATTGGAGATTTTATTGGTGCCAGGGGTGAGATTATAACTACGCAAACAGGTGAAAAAACACTTCTTGCAAGTAATGTAACATTCCTAGGTAAGGCCTTAAGACCACTCCCAGAAAAATTTCATGGATTATCAGATATAGAATTAAAATATAGAGAAAGATATGTAGATTTAATATCTAATGAAGAATCTAGAAAAGTATTTTTAGGTAGAAGTAAATTATATTCATTTGTACATAAATTCTTAGGTGAAAATGGATTTTTACAAGTAGAAACTCCAATACTTCAAAATGCAGTATGTGGGGCTTCCGCACGTCCTTTTTATACTCATCATAACGCACTTGATGAAGATTTTAATCTTAGAATTGCTCCTGAGACTTATCTAAAACAATGTATTGCAGGTGGATTTAATAGAGTATATGAAATTGCTAAATGCTTCAGAAATGAAGGTATGGATAAAGAACACTTACAAGAGTTTACTCAAGTAGAATGGTATGCATCATATTGGAATTTTGAAGATAATATAAAATTTTATCAAAAATTTATAAAGGCTCTTTTAATAGAACTTTTAGGTAGTACAACTCTTACATATCAAGATTATACTTTAGATTTTGGTAAAGAGTCTTGGGATAGAATAAATTATGTAGAAAAAATGAGAGAAATATTAGGATTTGATTTTCTATCAATAGAAGATCCTACTATATTAAAAGAAAAAATAGTAGAAAAAGACTTATTTACTATGGAAGAGTTAGAAGAATATAAATCAATGAGTCAAATAATAGATTTTGTATATAAAAGAAAAATAAGAGAGAATATAGTAGATCCAACAATAATATATAATTATCCAGCATTTTTAATCCCACTTGCAAGAAGAAATGATAATGATAAAAGAGTAATAGATGTATTCCAAGTAGTTGCTTGTGGTACTGAATTATGTAAGGCATATTCAGAACTTGTAAATCCTATAATTCAAAGAGAAGCATTTTTAGATCAACTTAAGGCTCGTGAACAAGGTGATGAAGAGACTATGGAAATAGATGAAGGATTTATGGGGGCTATGGAACAAGGAATGCCACCTATATCAGGACTTGGATTTGGAATTGATAGATTACTTATGTTAATATATAATCAACCATCTGTTAGAGATGTAGTATTATTCCCAATGATGAAAGATAAAGATTAATATGAATTTATATGTTGTAAGACATGGAGAAACTATTTGGAATAAAGAAAAAAAAGTACAGGGAATAAGCGATATTCCATTATCTGAAAAAGGTATAAAGGATGCTTTTGAACTTCAAACTTTAGTTAGTACTTTAAAATTAGATGTAGTAATATCAAGCCCATTAACTAGAGCCCGTGAGACTGCAAAAATACTTGTTAACTCAACACTCCCTATAAATACTGATGACAGAATCAAGGAACGCGATTGGGGATTAAATGAGGGCGCTATGATAGATTCTGTAGATAGATGGGATTGTTGGGATGTTATATTAAATACTAAAGTTAATAATATTGAACCTATACAAGATTTTATGTATAGAGTATCAAGTTTTTTAGAAGATATAAAAATTCGTTATAAAAATAAAAATGTATTAGTAGTAACGCATAGTGCGGTTATTAGAGTTATACATTATATGTTAGGTAGTATTCCAGAGGATGCTAACTTATCTAGAATAAATATTCCTAATTTAAGGATTTTAGAATATAAGATGTAGAAGGAGATTTTATGAAAATATTATGTGTTAATGCAGGTAGTTCATCTCTTAAATTTCAAGTAGTTGAAATGCCTGAAGAAAAAGTTTTAATTAGTGGATATATAGAAAAAATAGGACAAAAAGATTGCTTTTGGAATGTAAAAGTAAATGGAGAAAAAATAAGAAGTGAAAAATATTTGAAGAATCACAGCGAGGCTGCTAAAGTTTTAATAGATGAATTATTAAAAAATAAAATAGTAGAAGATTTAAGTGAAATAAAGGCTATAGGACATCGTGTACTTCATGGTGGTGAGAAATATTCTGATTCTGTAGAAATTACTGATGAAGTAATTAAAGATATAAAAGATTTAACAAAATTAGGACCTCTTCATCATCCTGGAAATCTTGCAGGTATTACTGCTATGCAAGAAGCCTTTCCTGGTGTTTTAAATGTTGCAGTATTTGATACAGCATTTCATCAAACAATGCCAAAGAAAAATTATATTTATCCAGTACCATATGATTGGTATACTAAATATGGAGTTAGAAAATATGGTTTTCATGGAACAAGTCATAAATATATAACAGGAGAAATGAAAAAAAGATTAAATAAAGATGATGTTAATTTAATTATATGTCATGTAGGTAGTGGGGCTAGTATAGCATGTATTAAAGATGGTAAGTGCTACGATACAACAATGGGTCTTACCCCTCTAGATGGTCTTATGATGGGAACTCGTTGTGGCGCTATTGATCCTTCAATAATAGAATTTGTAATGCAAGAATCAGGTAAAACTATTGGTGAAGTTACAAATGACTTAAATAAGAATAGTGGATTTTTAGGTGTATGTGGCGAGGCTGATTGTAGAGATGTTGAAAAACTTGCAAATGAAGATAACGAAAATGCAATACTTGCTCTTGATATGTATTCAGATAGAATTGCTAAATATATCGCACAATATTATATAGAATTAGAAGGCAAAGTAGATGCTATTGTATTTACTGCGGGAGTACTTGAAAATGGTTCTTATATGAGAAAACTTGTAATAGATAAATTATCACCACTAGGTGTAACACTTAATGAAGAAATGAATGATAAGATTGCTGGATTTAAAGAAATTCATGAAGGAATTATAAGTGATCCATATTCAAAAATTAACGTAATGGTACTTCCAACAAATGAAGAAATTATGATAGTAAAAGATACATTTAATATAGCAGTTAATATGTAGAAAATTAATTAGGGAGACCTAATTTTTTTTCATGTCTTGACACG
>CANRAT010000014.1 GCA_947628685.1 uncultured Bacilli bacterium | reverse complement strand
ACATACTTTAGTGCATAACTTGTTACTTTTTTCCTATATTTTTATTTATTTATTTTTAATGGGCTGTGAATAGTAACTATTCTATAACATTTCCTTTAAATTTATTCAATATAAATTCATTTAATAACTGATTATAGTGTTTTTATAGATATTAAAAGCACATTTTATTGTGCTTTAAACCTATATTTAAAATAATCAAGAGTAAGTACTTTATTTGATACATAAAATTTGTCATTTACTTTTTTGTTTATAGATTCTATATATTTTTGATCTAAATCACCTTTTAATGACTTATATGTATTAGTTGATGAATCATAAAGTGCTTTATCTGTTAACCAACTTCCATTTGTAAATATTACTATAGTCTCTTCATCTGAAAACACATCAACACCCATATAATATCTTGGGTCATAATTTAAATCAAAAAGATTAGCAATAGTTGGTAATATATCAAATGTACTAGATGTCTTTTCTATAACTTTAGCATCTTCTTCACTATTATAAATTATAAAAGGCAATCTATCCATATTAAAATCTTCATATCTATCTATACTTGAATATTCGTCTAAATATTTAAGAGGCATATTTAGTGGATGGTGATCTCCAAATATAACTATTACAGTATCGTCTAATTTTCCATCATTCTTAAGTTTATCCATAAGTAATTTAATACCTTCATCAAGTTCAATTGCCTTAGCCATATATCTTTTAACTAAATCTGGATAATCAGTATTTTTGACCTTATCCCAATGTTTTTTAGTAACTGTCGTATCGTAATCATATGGGAAATGTGTACTTGATGTTATATAGAATGTAAAGAATTTATCTTTATCGCTATAATATGGATATGCATTATTAAACATTTCAGTATCAAGTGGCCAACCTAAAATATTAGACATTTTAAGTGAATCATAATCCATATAAAGTTCTGAGCCCATATTTTTATGAAGTTTAGTTCTTGCATAAAATTCATCTCTCCAACTGTGATATGAAGAAGTGTAATAACCACTGTTTTTAAATAGATTAAAAATTGCTGTAGAATAGTTATTACTTACATAAGTATTTGGTGTACAAACTGTTGATGATGGTATTATTGATGTTTCTGCTATATATTCACTTTCACCTGTTGTACAACTATAACGAGGTGTATAATAGTTATCAAAATACCACCCTTCTTTACTTAATTTATAAAGTGTTGGTGTGAGTTCTTCGTTTATTGCAATTAAATCTAGTGCTTCAACCATAATAAGTACTAAATTTTTATCTTTAAAAATGCCTGTATATTCATTTTTTGGAGTTACATTTTGACTTATAAAATACTCATGTAATTCTTTTATAGTAGAATTAGTTTCAGAATTTAAAAGTTCCTTAAAACTACTATCATCTATTTCTCTTTTATAGTCAGGTTCACTAACTGTAGGTTCGCTATTAGATTTATCTATTTCAAGTGAATAACCATCATCTGGATTAATCATATAAATAATATCTCTTTCAAAGAATTTGAGTGCTCCAAACTCTTTTAATGACAAACTTAAAAGTGTTGGTGCTCTATATAAATCTTTATTAGATTTAATTTGATTTTTATCTTCAAATATGCTTAAATTAACTGATAATTTTCCTAAAAGTTCACTTGCTATAATAATTATTATTATAAGTATTACCCTTAATTTAGTAGGTCTTTCATATACTAATAAACTTTTAGATTTAATAAATAATACAAGTAATACTATAAATGGTAAAAAAACAATTAAATATTCAAATCTTATAGATTTTATAAATTCTGGTATTTGTGATACAACTCTTGAAAGTCCACCACCACTACTTGCGTTAAGTGACATAAAGTTCCCAAGTAAATTATTAAATGTAAGTTGTAATAATGCATAAAATCCTACTAAAAATACAAATATAGATACTAGTATCTTACTTAATTTTTTATTTAAAAAACTTGTTATAGCGGCAACTATTAAACTTGCACTTATAGAAAATATAAATATTCTAACAAGTTCTAATCCAAATATGTTTTTAAATGCAATTACTTTAAATGTTAGTTCTATAAATAATAGACTTATTAAAGTAACTAAAAATAATCTTAAAAAGTAATACGTTCTTTTTTCCATAACATCACTACCTAGTATAATTATACAATTTTTATAAAAATTTAACAATATATTTTTTGAACAAAAGTCAAAATAAATTTTGACCTAAATGCCATCACTGGCATTTTTTTCTACTTCATTGAGACTTTGCCTCTCCATAGACCAACTTCGGATAGTCGCTACCATAATACATTTTTAATTAGTCAAAATTTTACTTGACTTGCAGTTCTAAGCCATTCTTCATATATAATTTTAAACCTTCAAACATTATATTTATACTTGCGTTATAATCTCTTTCATTTAAGTTTAAACAGTTTGGACATTCCCACTTTCTTATTCTTAAATCTTTTAATTCATTACAATATTTATATGCATTTATAAAGTTTGAATACTTATCTAAAAAATAATTATATATAAATCTTGAACAGCCAAACGACTTTTCTATTAACTTTTGTTGCTCTAAGTTAGGATATAATCTAAATATAAACCCTTTATAATGTTCATCATATCACCTCGATAAGATAATTATATCATGCAAACAAATGTTTGTAAATATATTTTGCCTACTTTTTTATATTTTTTACCAAGCACTTTCATAATAGATGAAAAAATAACTACATTTAGTAGTTACTTGATTAGACCTAGAAAGTATTTTTTCTTACCACGTCTTATTAATATTACTTTATTATCTATAGCAAAATCATTTATTATTAAACTCTCATCTGTTACAATATTACCATTTATACTTATTGCATTATTTGATAAAAATTCTCTTGCTTCTCTTTTTGAAGATGCTATATTATTATTTACAAGTGCATCGATTAAAGTAAGTTTTTCATTTATATCAAATGTAGGAACACCCTTAAAGCATATTTTTATCTCTTCACTATTTAGTGTACTAACATCACCACTAAATAATACTTCACTCATCTTGAGTGCTTTTTCATACTCCTCACTTCCATGCAAGAATGTTATTACTTCTTTTGCAAGATTTTTTTGGGCGATACGTTCCTCAGGTGACTTTATATGTTTCTTTTCTATATTTTCTATTTCTTCACGTGATAAAAATGTTAATTTTTTAAGATAGTCTATAACACATGTATCGCTTGTATTGATTAAATATTGATATAACTCATAACTAGATGTTTTATCTTTATCAAGCCATAGTGCATTCCCTTCAGTTTTTCCAAATTTTACTCCATTTGAATCTACTACAAGTGGCATAGTCATACCAAAGAGTTCTACATCATTTTTTTTACGTGCGATTTCAATACCTGTTGTTATATTGCCCCATTGATCTGAACCCGCTACTTGAAGGGTAACTCCTTTAGTTTCATATAAATGTACGAAATCCATACCTTGTAAAAGAGTGTATGCAAATTCACAAAAAGTTATTCCAGATTCAAGTCTTCTTTTTATTATATCTTTATCAAGCATGTAATTAACATTTATGTATTTACCATAATCTCTTAAGAAATCTATTATATTAATATCCCTAGTCCATTCGTAATTATTTACTACTTCAAAACCAAATATTTCTTTTGCTTGACGAGTTAATCCTTCTACATTCTTTTCTACTTCTTCTTTTGAAATCATTGGGCGTTCTTTTGATGGTTTAGGATCTCCAATAAGACCAGTTGCGCCACCAATAAGTAAAATAGGTTTATGTCCATATCTAGCAAGACGAGTTGCAATTAAAAATGATGAAAAATGACCTATATGCATAGAATCTGCAGTTGGATCTGTTCCTATATAAAATGTTAATTTTTCTTCGTTTAATTTTTTTTCGATTTCAGGAGAACTTATGTCTTTAATAAGTCCTCTCCATTTTAAATCTTCAAATAATGTCACGTTTATTCCTCCTTCATTATATTAACGCCACTACTAGTTCCTATTCTAGTTGCCCCAGCATTAATCATGTCTTCCATAGTCTTTAAATCTTTAATTCCACCACTAGCCTTAATTTCTAAAACATCACTTTTATGTTCATTAATAAGTTTAACATCCTCTACTCTAGCCCCATATTCACTAAATCCTGTTGATGTTTTAATAAAATTAACAAATGTTTCATTACAAATCTCAGTCATTTTAATTATTTCTTCACTAGTTAACAAACAAGTTTCTATTATAACTTTTAAAACTTTACCATCTATAGCATCTCTAACTTCTTCTATTTCTTCTTTTACATAATCGTAATCTTTATTTTTTAAAGCAGATATATTTATAACCATATCTATTTCATCTGCTCCATTAGAAATAGCATCTATTGCTTCATATACTTTAACTTCTTTAGTAGATTCACCACTTGGAAAACCTATTACAGTACAAACTTCTACATTGCTTCCCTTTAAAAGTTTAGATACTAAAGGTACATAATATGGGTATACACAACAACTTGCAAATTTATACTTTATTGCATCATTACAAAGATTTTCTATATCTTTTAGTGTAGCAGTATTTTTTAAATTAGTATGATCGATATATTTATTTAATTCCATAATTCCTCCTATTAAAAAAAGTATTATATATAGGGGCGAAGACCGCGGTACCACCCTACTTCATAATACTTGATTATCTTTAAATTATAACGCATTACCGTACTTGAAGGTATTTCATTATTTTAACTTGTTTAGTTTTCATCAACCACTAAATTTCTAATTACTGTTAAAATAACTACTATTTCTTCTCAAGTTAACTAAATTATAGCACATTTTTTATAATTTTAATACCCTAATTTCTTTAAAATAGAATTTATATCGTTTTTATATTCCTTTTCTACATCTACATATATAACAGTATTATTTATTCTTGATAATACTTTATAAGAATCTTCTAAGGTTAAAGTATATTTATTAGTATTAGTAAAATCAACACTAGTATACATTGAAATAGATGTTCTTTCAGCATCAAATATTTCTTTATTATAATCGTAAAAGGCCTTAGCATTCATATCATCTTGCAATATATAAAACTCTATTTGATAGTTATCACTTTCTGCTATATAAGATTCAACAATATAGTCATATTCACTAAATTGTTCTTTAGAATTTACTACATAATAATTATTATCTCTCATGATACTTTTGAACTTATCACTATCAATAGCCTTTTTATTTCCACATGCAGTTAATAAAAGCGTTATTAAAAGTAAACTTAATATTTTTAACTTCTTCATTTAATCACCAATTAAATTATACTAAAAATAGTATATAATGTCAAAATAAATTCCTTATAATCTTTTTAAACTATGATTAATTTATAAATGTTTGCATATAATATTATAAAGATACTCTGTGAACTATTTAATTAATAGAGTTTAAACTCTTTTTATTTTAGCCTTTTTATATATCTATTTGTATTACCTATTGATAAATATGCTTTATATGCATTCTTTGTAGCCTCTATTTCTTCTTTTGGTAATTTAAGATTTTTCATTTTTTTTAATTTTATTCTTTGTCTTTTAATTGTTTGAATGCATGGTATACATATAACCTTACCACTATTCAATAATTTATATCTCCATTTACAATATTTAAAAGTTTTATCAATTCTAGAGATATAACTTTTTTTAGTATTTATTTTTATACTTAATAATTGAGCAATTTTTTTATATTCATCTAATATTTTTTTACCATCTTCATAGTCTTTAACTAATATTATAGTGTCATCCATATAACGAATTATTTTAGTTTTATTTTGAATAAAGTGATCTAAAGTATTAGGAACTATTATAGCCTCTCTTTGTGCGATTTCAACTCCTAAAGCGATTCCTTTACTTATAAATAAATAATCTTCAATAACTTTAATTACTTCATCATTTTTTATATATTTTCTATGAATATTGTGTATTACATCATGTGAACAGTTTTCAAAAAACTTAGAAAAATCTATTAAAACTACATAACCATTTAAACCGTATTTTAAATACCAAGAATATATCATATTTTTAAGTCTATCTATACTAAATTTAAATCCTTTACCTTTAATACTAGCGCCATTATTGTATATTAAATGTGAATTATATATTGGCTCTAATATTTCATTAGCAAGTATTTTATGTACTAATCTATCCTTGATATGTGGAGCCTCTATATTTCTAGTTTTACCTCTTTCATTTATTATAAAATTATATGTATCCCCTACTTTATAGTTTTTAGTTTTAATATCTCTACATACACTTGATATAATAGTAAACTCATGTAATTTAAAATTTTGGGTAGACTTTTTATATCCTACACCCTTACAACACTTATCTCCATAATACATAGCCTTGTGGAAACAAAAAGCATAATCTAAATTAGCAAATGCATCACTAGTCTTTTTTATTTTTTCTAATCTTTTATTTTTTCTTCTTTCGTACCTATTCTTTTTTCTTTCTAAACTATTCATCCTACCTCCAAAAAAAAAGGCTGTAAAAAATTTACAGCCTAAAGATTAATGTATAACAATATTAAATATTTAATTAGTCACATAGTCTTGTCCATGAAATTTAGGTAAATATTCAAACCCTAAACCATGCAAGAAGCGTCCGAACAAGAACATCATTAATCAATTTTAAGATAATATATATCTTAAGGAAAATTAATCCTTTCTTTTAAAAGCAGTTTAAAGTGTTTAAAAACATCTTTATTTAACCTGTTCTGCTTATTACAGAAATCCGGAGCCACCCCGTTGGTATTATTAGCATTATTGTTGTTCCAATCGCCATTATTATTCACATTGTAGAAATTATTAGTATTATTAGAATTGGCCGAGCGGAGCAGAAAACTCTCTAATGACTCAAAGCCCTAAGGCAATTTTACATCAATTTTCCTTATTTCAAAGGTTATTACAAAACATTGTTTGTATGCCTTTTGAAACCAAAATTTCTAGTACTTCTCTATCTGATATATCTTCCTTTTTTATTTTATCAAATTTCTTTTTATCAGATGCAAGTACTCCTTTAATTAAATCGTATTGTCTTCCATACTTTATTCCTAATTCTTCTAAAGTATTATCTAACATACGAGTTGCTTCTTCTCTTGTATAATTTTTATTATTCTTTCTTGAAAAACATTTTGAAGGATTCATATAAAGTACCCTTACCATATCCATAAGTCTTTTTTCAAGTGCGGTTAATGTAGCCCTAGACATTATAAGTAACCATCTACGGGTTACAAAATCCTCATATTCTTTTGGATTTATACTATTTGCCATATTTACTAAATCTGCTTGCAAGCAAGCAAATCTATCAATTGGTTGTTGATATATTCTTGCCCATCTTGCAGATAGTTTTGAGGCTAAATTCATTATATCCTTTTGAAGTTCAAAAGCATTATCTACATAATCAAGTCCACTAGGTTTCCTTTTAAACTTTGGTATACTCATTTTTACCTCCAAATTTTTATTTGTTGCCATTTACATAAATGGCAACAAATATATTTCTTATTTTCAAAAACATTCTAGTCGTCCTCACTTCCGTTCGGAGCAACTTAACCGAATGTTTTTGATTCGGCTTAGCCTATTCGGAAAGCCGGAGCCACCCCGACGGTACTAGTAGCAAAATTGAAGTTCCACTCGCCATCATTCGTCACAGAGTAGAAATAATTAGTATTCGTAGAACGGGCCGAGCGGAGCCACCAATAACTTGCACTATTACTTGTATTTTTTTTAATAGCGCCCCCATAACTGCTTGTTGTTACATTTTGTCCTTTATAATAATCTAGTTGCCTTGTGTTTTCCCATGCTGTGTCATAAGTTATTTGATTTGAACTTCCATTCTCCCACACTTCATGTGGTGAGAGTAAGTATAGTTTATCTGTTGTTTCAAAGTTATTATTAGTTGCTGTTCCTGAAGTATCTCCTGAACCATGTCCTGATATTACTTTTGTGTCTTTTATACCATCTTTTATTTCATCTGGTAATGCATTATATATTGTTCCACTTCCATCTTTTTCATCTATAACATTAAGATACTCTCTCATTGCACTACTTTCCCATCCTCCTACATTTGTTGCAGTTGAATTCATGTTATGTGTAGTTATTATATCTACAAACTCTATTACAAAGCCACATGCCGTTTCAGAGAATCCATCTGTTCCACAACCATCTTCATTATCTGTTTTATTTGCTATTCTTACTGTGTATGTACCGTTAATACTATCTCCTGTAAGTGTTACTTCTTTTGTGTCTCCTACTTCATATTTATCTGTTGTTCCTGCTTTTACATTCGCTATTATTGTTGCCCAATCATCGTTTTCAAAAGAGTCTGCAGGAGGTACTTGTGGTTCATCTCCCTGCATTTCATCATCTGGATTACTTCCATCACAATATCCTATATCTTCCGAAACTATATTCCAGTTTTCTATTGTTATTGTGCCTTTACATGGTTTCTTCCCACTTACTTCTACAATTAGATTTTCTTCAGCACCATCACAAGTTAAGTTACCATTACTTTCAACTGTACAACTTGTTGGATTAAATTGATTTATTAAATTTTTCTTTGCTATTGCAAGTTCTACTGCATGCAAATATAATTCTTTACTTCTTTTATCTGATTCATTTTTAGCATCATTTATTAAATTTAATACTATTGGTACAGATATCAATGCAACGATTGCTAGTATTACTATTACTGCTAAAAGTTCTATTAATGTAAAACCTTTTTTCATACATATCTTCCCTTCTTTAGTTTACTTACATTTCTATTCTATCACGCCCCCCCCCCTACGTGTCAATAGAAAAATTTAAAAAAATAAAAAAATGGTAAAAATAAAAAAAGATTTTTTACAAGGCACTTTACTAATAGAAAAAAAAGAAGATTACTCTTCTTCATTCTTAACTACTTCTTTACCTTTATAAGTTCCGCATGATAAACATACTCTGTGTGGTCTAACTTCTGCTCCACACTTTGGACATTTAGTTACTTCATTCGCACTTATTTTATAATGTGTTCTTCTTTTTCTACCTCTAGTATTACTAACTTTTCTAAATGGTACTGCCATTTATTTCACCTCACTATCATCTATCATATCCATAAGTTCACTTAGTGGACTATTTACTTCTTCCTTTGTTGTAAAAGACCAACCATCACCTTTAAGGGTTAAATCTTTGGCATCATCACTTACAACTCTTGTTGGAATTTCCATTAATATATTTTCCCATATTATTGGAAAAATATCAATAGTATTTTGAAAATTTGTTTCATTTATTTCAAATAAAGTTGTAACATCTCCACTTATATTTAAAGAAAAAGGATAATTAACAGGTTTTAAACTTATCGCACAAGGAATAACCATCACACCACTAACAGTAGAGTCAATTTCTATATTACCTAAACTATTTTTAAATAGTTCTCCTTCTACTTTAATATCAAGTTTAATTAAATCAGTTCCTTCTAATTCATTAGGATTAAATGAATATGTAATATCAATAGGTATACTAGATACAATATTGTTATTTAATCTTACTATATCGAACTTCATATAATCACCCGTTTTTCTAACTATATAATTATATAGTTATTTTTAATAAAAATCAATAGATTTATTATCAATTTTAGAAAAAATGTGCTATAGTAGTGATGGTGATTCGATGAATGTAGGTATTATTTGTGAATATAATCCATTTCACTATGGACATTTATATCACTTAAAAAAGATTAAAGAAATGTATCCAAATTCTAATATTATATTAGTACTTTCTGGATGGATATGTGAAAGAGGAGATTTAAGTTTAATAGACAAGTTTAAAAAGACAGAAATCGCACTAGAATATGGTGTTGATTTAATTGTTGAACTACCATATAAGTTTATTCAAAGTGCGGATATATTTGCTATGGGAGCAATTAAAATATTAAATGAATTAAAGTGTGATGTTTTAGTTTTTGGTAGTGAATCTAATGATATATCAAAATTAACTGAACTAGCAAATGTAGAAATTAATAATAAAGAATTTGATAAATTAGTTAAAAAATATATAGATGAAGTAAACTACCCTACTGCAATATCTAAAGCATTAAAAGATATTATAGGATATACTATTGATACTCCAAATGATTTACTAGGAATATCATATATAAAAGAAATTATTAAAAATAAATATAATATTACTCCTGTTACAATTAAAAGAAATAGTAATTATAATTCAAAAGAAATAGAAGGTAGAATTACTAGTGCGACTAGTATTAGAGAACTTCTTAAAAAAAATAAAAGTATTAAAAAATATGTACCTAAAGAATCTTTAAAATACTTAAGTGATGTTATATTTTTAGATGATTATTTTGACTATTTAAAATATAAAATAATTAGTACTGATGATCTTACTATATTTAAGGGAGTAGATAATAATATTCAAAATAGAATTAAAAAATATATAAATAACGTAAATTCTTTAGATGAATTATTAGATGTAGTTAAAACTAAAAAATATACTTATAATCGAATTAAAAGAATATTTTGTTTTATATTGTTATCTATTACTAAAGAAGATACATCTAATTTAAACTTAGATTATATTAGAGTATTAGGATTTAATAAAAAAGGTAAAGATATCTTAAATAAGATTAAAAAAGATATAAATATTAAAATCTTAACTAATTATGATGATAAATATCTAAATAAAGATTTAACTATTAATAATATATTGTCTTTAAATAAAAAAATAAAAGATAAAAAAAGATTTATAGAAAAAGAATTCAAAGAAAAACCTATTATGAAAAATATATTTGACAACAAATAAAATATATTATATAATGAATGTAGTGAAGGAAACTTCATATAATAAAAAAGAGGAACATTCGAGTTGAAAATGAATGCCGTCTCTAATTAAATTAGTTTTGACACTCTATTTGAGTGCCTATTTTTTTATTGCTAACACCAATAAGGTAGAGAGTAATAAAATTATGGAGATGAGTTTCAAAACTCTTATAATAAAAGTTTTAGTTTTCATCAATATCTACCTCTCTATTTAAAAGTGGAGGACGACACTCAATCAAATGTTCCATATATATTATAGCAAATTTATACTATGCATATCAATACTATATTCACTATTTGTGAATATTTTTTAGGAACAAAAGTCAAAATAAATTTTGACCTAAATGCCATCACTGGCATTTTTTTCTACTTCATTGAGACTTTGCCTCTCCATAGACCAACTTCGGATAGTTGCTACCCTAATACATTTTTAATTAGTCAAAATTTTACTTGACTTGCAGTTCTAAGCCATTCTTCATATATAATTTTAAACCTTCAAACATTATATTTATACTTGCACTCAAATCTCTTTCATTTAAGTTTAAACAGTTTGGACATTCCCACTTTCTTATTCTTAAATCTTTTACTTTTTTATTCTGATATCCACATCTTGAACATATTTGACTACTTGGATAATATGTATCTATTTGATAAAATTTTTTGTTTCTCCATTTACTCTTATATTCTAACTCTCTTATTAATTCTGCCCATGATGCATCATATATCTTTTTTGAAAGTTGTCCTTTTACCATTTCTTTTATTTTTAACTTCTCTGTTACTATTATGTCATTTTCACTAACTATTTCTTTACTTATTAAATGTATGAGATATTTCCTTGCATTTTTTAATTTTTGATAGGTTCTTCCTAATTTTATTTTTACTTTATTTTTGTTTTTACTTCCAAGTTTACTTCTTGATAACCATCTATTTAATCCTTTTATTTTCTTTTCATATTTCTCTATTACTTTTTTATTCTCTTTTACTATTCCATCACTCGTTACTATTAAATCTTTTATTCCTAAATCTATTCCTACTATTTTTGTTGGTATAAATTTAGGTACTTCTATAATATCTTCTACTGTTATACTTACATAATATTTATTTGCTTCTTTATATATTGTCGCACTCTTTATATTTCCTTTTATTTCACTTAAATTTCTATATCCTCTTATTTTTATTTCTTTTAGTTTTGGTAATATGATTATATTTTTATTTAAATCTATTTTTATTGAATTATATGTTTTACCTTTATAACTACTTATCATATTATTTGTTTTATATGATTTTCTACTTTTATTTTTTGATTTAAATTTTGGTTTATTTCCTATAGTTTCATTGTATCTTTTAAATGCATTATCTAAATTAAATATACTATTTCTAAGTAAACAACTATCTACTTCTTTTAACCATTCATATTCTTTTGTTAAATCTTTTAATTCATTGCAACATTTATATGCATTTATAAAGTTTGGATATTTATTTAAGAAATAATTATATATAAATCTTGAACAACCAAATGACTTTTCTATTAACTTTTGTTGTTCTAAGTTAGGATATAATCTAAATATATAACCTCTTATAATGTTCATCGTACCACCACCCTTGATAAGATAATTATATCATGCAAACAAATGTTTGTAAATATATTTCACTTACTTTTTTATATTTTTTACCAAGCACTTTCCTAGTAGATAAAAAAAAAAGAAATATATTTATTTCTTATTATTGTTATAACAAAGTATTGTATTTTTTAAGAACATTGCAATAGTAACAGGTCCAACACCACCAACTATAGGAGTTATTAGTGATGCTTTTTTTGATACTTTATCAAAATCTACATCTCCATAGATTTTATCTTTTTCAAAAGTAATACCTACATCTACTACTACTGCTCCATCTTTAATCATATCTGCAGTAATTAGGTTTTTAACTCCAGTTGCAGATATAACTATATCAGCACTACTTGTATATTTCTTTAAATCGTTTGTTTTTGAATGACATACTGATACTGTTGCTCCTTCATTTAATAATACATTAATTAAAGGTCTACCTACTAATTTACCTTTACCTACTATAACTACATCCTTGCCCTCTAATTCTACATTATAACTTTTAAGTAATTCCATAATTCCAAGTACTGAACAAGGAGTAATTGATTTTCTACCACTCATAAGTCTTCCAACGTTTATATCAGTTAATCCATCGACATCTTTGCTATTGATAATAGTATTTATTAATCTTTTTTCATTATATTTTTCTGGTATAGGAAGAACTATCATAATTCCATTTACATAATCATCATTATTTAATTCTTTTATTTTATTTATAATTGTAAGTTCTGATGTTTCTATATCATATTCATAATGTCTTAAATATATACCGACTCTATTGCAGGCTTTTTCGTGCGCTTTTATAAATCTTTTATTGTCAGGATTTTCACCTATATCTATTACTGCAACAGAAGGTCTTATAATACATTGTTTAGCGAATTGTTTAACTTCATCTTCTATTTGTTCACTTAAATCTTTGCCTACCATTATATTACTCATTCAATCATCTCCATAAAATATTTCTTGTACCTTAATTATAGCAAATTCATAAGTATACTTGTCAATATTTTTATATATTTTTAGTAAAATCTTTACACTTATAAGTGTAAAGAAAAGTAAATGTACTATTTTACATTTACTCCTAATAAATTAACTAAATCCATAGATTGATTGATATTTATATAAACTCCTTTTAAACTATTTAAATCTATTTTTATCCCTTCTATATTAGAATTTGATAAATCTATTCCTTTAAGAGGGGTATTTAATATTTCACTTTTATTTAAGTCAACATTATACAAATTTATATTTTTCAAACTTGTTTCTAAAAAACTCGACTCTATAAAACTTGAATTTATTATTTCCATATTTTTTATTTTATTATTTGAAAAATTAGAATAATTAAAAATTGAATCTTTAACTGATATATCATTTAAGGTACAATCTATAAAATTAGTACCAACTAACTTACAATTTATAAATTCTACTCTATATAAAGACATATTTAAAAAAACTATATTAGATAAATCACAATTATTAAATACTACATCATCTATACTTGAATTCTTTATTTCCTTATCAGCAAATAAAACTGTATTAAATTTAGAACTATTTATAATTTTATTATTTAATATAATAGTTTCATTTTCTATTAAACTTGATTCTATTTTTTCTTTTGTTCCATCATATTTTATATGGTTTAAGTCATCTAATACTGGAATATTTATCTTAGGCATGTTAACTCTTTATAACAAATATCAAAATATTTAATAAAATTATCTATTTCATCTTTAGTTGTTATATAAGATATACTTATTCTTATACTTGATTTTGATGCTTCAATATCTTTTGTTAATTCATACACTGCTTCTGATTTTTGATTTGGAGTTGAACATGCACTTTTAGTAGATATATATATTTCATATTTTTCCAAAGCATGTACCATTGTTTCTGGTTTAACACCTAATATACTTATATTTAATATATGGGGAATTGAATTTTTATTACTGTTAATGGTTACACGTTCATACTTGGTTAATTTATTTTTTAAATAGTCATTTAATTCTTTAACATAGTCATATTTTTTATCTATATCTTCTAGCGCTAAACGAACTGCTTTAGATAGCGATACTATTAAAGGTAAGGCAGGTGTTCCACTTCTATAAATTGTTGTACTAACTCCTCCATGTATTAATGGAGTAAGTTCTATTTTTTCTTTTTTTATTAGTGCGCCAACACCTTTTATACCAAAAAATTTATGAGCAGAAAAACTTGCTAAATCTACATTGGTTAAATCTATTTTTACTTTACCTATCGCTTGTGTTATATCACTGTGAAAGTAACACTTTGGATATTTTTTTATTATTTCACCTATTTTATTTATATCTTGAAGTATTCCTAATTCACTATTTACCGCACATATTGTAACAAGTATTGTATCATCTCTTATTAAGGACTTTAAATCATCTAAATCTACTCTACCATCATTATCTAGTTTAACATAATCTATAATATAACCTAGATTTTTTAAATAATTTAATGGTGATGAGATCGATGAGTGTTCTAAAGTAGTAGTTATTATATGTTTACCTCTATTTTTATATTTTAATGCAATACCTTTTAATGCTAAATTATTAGATTCTGATGAACCACTTGTATATATTATTTCATCTTCTTTAACTCTCAAAAGATTTGCAATTTGCTTAGTTGCACTATTAATTATATTTTTACTTTTTACACCTAATGAATGTATCGAGTTTGGATTACCAATAAATTCTTTAGAACTTTTTATGAATGTATCTAATACTTCATCACTAACTTTTGTAGTTGCACTATAATCTAAATAAATCATAAAATCACCAAAGTTATTATATAATAAAAAAAGAAAAATTGCACTACACAATTCTCTATATATCATTAATTATATAAACTATTTTCCAATTGCAGCTGCCATTGAATTATCATTAAATTCTTTTACTTTGCTGTTTAAATAAGATGTCATTGCTAAAACAATTGCAATACCAACTAAAAATACAAATAAGTAAACAAAGGCTAAATCAAGTTTCTTAAATAGAAAAGATTCTTTTTTTTGGTTTTCCATTTCCATACTCACGTCTCCTTACTATATAAATAGTAACACAAATACATATTTTTTTCAATCCTTTTAATTAGAATTTTTAATTCCGCCAAATCTTCTATCTCTTGTGGAATAATCTTTTAATACTTTATCAAACTCTTTACAATTAAAATCTGGAAATAATGCTTTTGCGAAATAAATTTCTGCATATGCACTTTGATACAGTATAAAATTACTAATTCTTTGTTCTCCACTAGTTCTTATCAATAAATCTATATCAGGAATAGAATTATATAAATAATTAATATAATTTTCTTCATTTATATCATCTATAGCTATTTTCCCACTAAGTATATCTTTTGTTATTTTTTTAGTAGCATCTACTATATCACTTTTTCCACCATAATTAAAGCATATATTAAGTAAAAATTCTGTATTTTCTTTAGTTGTAGATTCAATTTGTTCAATTGAGCGTACAACATCACTTCTCAAGTTATTTCTTCTACCTGAAAATACTATTTTGACATTTTGATTTTTATCTATTATTTTTTTAAAATCATTTACAAGTAAATTCATAAGATAATCTACTTCTTCTTTAGATCTTTTAAAATTTTCAGTTGAAAAGGCAAATACACTTAGTATCTTTACTCCTTTTTTAAATATATGTTTAGATAATTTTTGTAAATTCTTAAATCCTGCTTTATGACCTAAACTTCTATTTAAGCCTCTAGAGGTTGCCCATCTACCATTGCCATCTAATATTATTGCAACATGTCGTGGTATATTTAATTCATTATTCACATCAACACCTCTTAAGTATTATACCACTTTTATATATTTTAAAGCAACTGTGATTTATCTATTATAAATGTCTTTCCATTAGTATAAAAAGCATAAAATACATCGTTTAACTCTATATTTTTCTTCTTTAGTATATTTATGATCCAGTTATAATCTTTATTTATTTCTTTTAATACGTTATAGTCAATTACGCCATCTAATATGAGTGGTAAAGGATAATCTGAATCATCTTTAAAGACAGATAAATTACCATTATTTTCAAGTACTGCATATTTTACTTTATCGATACTTTTAACGCCCTGCAAGCGAAGTTGCGTTAATAAATCATCTAATGAGTATCTAAGTTTAGACATTTCAGTAAAATTTAATTTACCATTCTTTATTATTATAATAGGTTTACCATCTATTATATTTCTTATTTTATCATTTTTGAGTGTTATATAACTTAAAACTATTTGTACTACAACTAATACCAATATAGGTATTACTGATATTAATATACTTTTTTCTTCTGTTTCTATTGAGAGGGCTATTAATTCAGCAATTAAAATTGATACAATTAAGTCTACTATACTTAGTTGACCTACTTCTTTTTTACCCATTATTCTATATACAAATATTATAAAAAAGTACATAAATATTGTCTTTAATATTAAAGTAAAGTACATTTTATCACCTAATATATATTGTTCTTTAGAATATTTTTTTATACAATAGAATATTTTTTAATAGGTGATAACGTGAAATATTTAAAAAAATTAGGTTTTTCTTTTATTTATATAATAACGAGTATATTAATACTTACATTTATATCAACTATTTTTAGTTATTTTAATATATTTAGTGATAAGGTTATGTCTATTGTTAAAATTATTATACCTATTATAGGTTTACTTATTGGTGGATTTTATATAGGTAAAAGAACAAACAAAAAAGGATTCTTAGAAGGATTAAAACTAGGAGTAATATTTTCTTTATTACTTATAATATTTAACATTCTAGTACTTAATAATTCTTTTAAATTAAAATATCTATTATTTTATTTAATATTAATTGCATCATCGATACTTGGAAGTATGATTGGAATAAATAGAAAAAGAGTTTAAACTCTTTTTTTAGATACATATTGATACACTTGTTATTAGTCTTAAGTATGTACCAACTATTCTACCAGCCTGAATGACGAATGTAATTGCATAACTTAAAATATTAAACATAATAGGTAAAATTATTAGGAGAAGAAAGACTATTAAAATTTTTTTAAAAAGAACAGATGTTTCCACTATAAATTCTTCTAATAGATGATCCAAGACTTCTACCAGCATCTAGAATAGTTTCAACTAATCTAGCAGTTGCATTTAAAAATGCCGCTGAAATAGAAAATCCACCACCATCTATATTCATTAACTCTTCATTATTTAACTCTTTCATATTACACCTAATTACACTTAAGTGGTCTAACTATTCCATCAATTACGCCTATTATAAAAGTTACACCTGCTGCTATACCAGCAATTAACGCGCCTACTCCAAAACTGATCGAACCACCTTCTACTTTCATTAATTCTTTGTTATTTAATTCTTTCATAAATCAATTCCTTTCTTTATTTTATTCCTTATTATTTCAAATAAGGTTGTCCTACACTTTAAGAAATTTGCTCTGATTATATTATTGTTAATATAAAGATTTTCATCAATTTCTGACTTTATAGTTACTTGATTATTTTTTATTTCTACAACTTCATATTCGTAAGTTTTATTTTTTATATACATTTTATCACTTTTATCAATTGGAAAATCACTACTATCTAATTGAAAAGTGATATATCCATAATCTTGATTTATATATCCATAAAAGGTTTTGTATATTCTAAATGGTATGAATGATAAAATTACAAACAAAATAAGTAGTATAAATAATATAGTTATCCAAGAAATTATTTTTTTTGGAGTTTTTTTATTTAATATTATTGCCGAATTATTATAAATATCTATTTTATCCATTCCCTTATTCATTAATTATAACCCCATTTTCTAATTTAACTAATTTATCAAATAAATCTAAATTGTCTAATCTATGAGATATAAATATTATTGTTTTATCTTTAAATTCTTTAAAAATATTTTTTAATATTTTTCTTTCCATATCAACATCAACTTGACTTAATCCCTCATCAATTATTAATATATTAAATTTTTTTAATAAACATCTTGAAAGTACTATTCTTTGTCTTTCACCACCAGATAGATTAAATCCATTTTCTTCAATCATCATATTATATCCTAGATTATCATCTATTATCTCATCAACAAAACACATCTTACAAATTTCTAAAAGTTTAGAGGTATTGCTATTACCATATAATAAATTATTGTATAAAGTATCGTTAAATAATATTTCATTTTGACTTATATAAAGTATATTATTATTTAAAGTATTATTGTTAAAATCATTTAAATCAATATTATTTATTAAAACTTTATTTCTTTCAATATCATAAAATTTCATAAGTATTTTAAATAAAGTGCTTTTGCCACTACCACTCTTACCAATAACCATTACTTTTTGTTTATCTTTTATGCATAAATTTATATTTTTTAAAACCATATTTCTAGAATTAAAAGAGAAATCTAAATTTTTGAATTCGATATTACCACTTTTAAATTTAGTTACTATTCCACTATTATTTTTTTCATAACTCATAATATCTAAAATTCTAACTAGTGCATTGTTTGCTTCTTTTATTGTATTATCTAAATTAATTATATTTTTTATAGGTTCTAAAAAGTAAACTAATAAAGACGTAAAGGTAAAAAGTGTTCCTACATTCATTTTCTCATCTATAACCAAAATACAACCTACTAAAATTATTACTATAAAACCTATATTATCTATTATTTGTTTAAATAAATTTTGAAAAATATATAAATTTTGATAATTAAATATATCTTTTAGCAAACTAACATATTTCTTTTCAAATCTATCCTTTATACTATCTTCTATGTGAAGCCCTTTTAAAGTTTCAAATCCACTAATAGATTCTACCATAAGTGATGTAGCATTTCCTCTTTTTATTTGTATTTTCTTTATATAATCATTAAACGTTCCTTTAAATAAAACTATTATAATTATATAAAGTACAAGTATTATAATTCCTATTATACATAAAGTTTTATTTATTAAATATAATATTATTAGTGCGACTAAAGTAAGTGGTAAATCGACAAATATTGAGAGTGCAACTTTACTTATCATATTTCTTATTGATTCTAAATCATTGATGCGCGATATTATATCTCCTGTTTGTCTATTCTGATAATAGCAATAAGGAAGTTTTATAATATTTTTAAAAACATCTAAGGTAAGTACAAGATCGAGTTTTTGATTTATATAAAGTAATAGTTTATTTCTAAAAAAATCGGAAAAAATTTTAAGTATATATATAGAGAAAAAAATCAGAAACAAAATTATTAAATAGTTTTTATGATAGTAATATAAAGCATTTAACATATATTCCGTATAAAACGAATTTAGAATAGAAAATGTAGTTATAAATAATGATAAAATAAATATATTTAATAAAATCTTTTTGTGAGGTTCTAACAGTCTTTTTACAAAATTTATTTTTGATATATCACTTTCAATTGGTAATGAAGTTTTGGGTGAAAAAGTAATAATAACACTATTAAATATCTTATTAAATTCATCATAAGATATTTTTCTTATCTTATCTTTTGGATCTCCTATTACCAAATATTTTTTATTAAAATTTATTTCATATACTACTATAAAGTGCTTATAAGTATTATCTATAGTTACACTAGCAATAAAAGGAAATATTATATTTTCTTTATTAATATCTTTTAATTCACAACTTATTCCTTTAGCATCAAATCCTAAATTAGTTAATGCTTCTTTAATGTTATATGCCGTTGTACCATTTTTACCTGTTTTAGTTAATTCAAGTAAATTAGACTTTTTAACATATCCACCATAATACTTTATAATCATCTGAATGCATGCTACGCCACAATCTTTTGACTCTTCTTGCATGACTATAGGATATTTTTTAATATTATCACCTCCTATATATATCATTCTACAAAAGTTTTCTATTTCCTTTTTTTTTTACGAAAAAAATTTAAAAAAAACAAATTTTTTTCAAATTTGCTCTATTTTTAATGTACTGTATTACCACATATTACACTCAAAATTAATATTACTACTCCTATTCCTACTCCAGTTAATGCCAGTTTTTTATTTTTCATATGGTATATTTGATGAAGTAATTCAAATATAGATATATATATTAACATTCCTATAGTAAGTCCAAGAAGTATTCCTTCTAATAATTTATCTACGCCTCCCATAAACATCATACAAATTCCACCTATAAAAGTTGATAAAGATACTAAAAGACTTAAACGAAGTATTTTTAGTTTTGGATATTTAGATGTTGTGAGTGTTGATGAAATAACTAATCCAAGAGGTATGTTGTGAAGTCCTATACCTATAAAAAGTAAAAAACCTGAAGTAATATTTGAACTAGTTATCAAATAAAGACTCATACCTTCTATAACATTATGTATAAAAAGTGCTATAGAAGATATTATTCCTATATGGGCTAAGTGTTCCAAATGACTTTTATTTATATTTTTTGAATGTTCATGCACTTCGTGTTCGTGATGTGGAATAAATAAATCTAATATTTTTAATATCACTATACCTATTAAGGATAATATTATAATAACGAAAACACTTCTTATAGTTCCTATCTCACCATTTAATATTTCAAAAGTTTCTGGAATAAGTTCTAAAATTATAAGACCTATAATTACTCCAAAAGCAAGTGATATACTTAAATCTGTAAGTTTTTTATTGCTTTTAAAACTAATACCAATAAGACTACCTACTAATATAAATAAACCAACTAATAACGAAAATATAACTGCTACTAAATTCATAATATCCTCCAATTTTATTTTTTACTTAATTTTCTTTCAAATATATTGGAAAGTAAATTAAATAGTCCAATGTCTAATATAAACATTAATAATATATATATTACATGTACGAAATCAAGTATTACTAATTCAAATAATTTTCTAAATCCTATAATACTACTTATAAACAAAATAATCAAGAATATGTATAATGATAATCTTAAAAGATTAAATTTATAACATATTTTATATAAAAGTATAAATCCTGTAGTAGCAACTAATATAACAGCCATAGTAGATATTGTTTCACTATCTATATTAAAAATTTTAGTAATTAAAACTATACTCAATATATTAATTACTATTGTAATACCACCTGGAAGTGATTTTTTTAGTATATTTATGAAAAAATGTTTTTTAACTCTTTGATTGTTTGGCTCTAGTGCTAAAACAAATGCTGGAATTCCTATTGTAATTGTACTTATTAAACTTAATTGTATTGGTTCAAATGGATAACTAAGTGGAATGAATAGAAATAATATAGAAAGAAGTGTTGCATATATTGTCTTAGTTAAAAAAAGTGATGATGAACGTTCTATATTATTTATTGTCCTTCTACCCTCTTCTATAACTTTAGGTATAGCCTCAAAATCTGAATTTAATAGTACTATTTCAGATACGTTTCTGGCTGCATCAGAACCACTTGCCATGGCTATACTACAATCTGCTTCTCTTAGCGCTAATACATCATTTACTCCATCTCCTGTCATAGCAACAGTATGTCCATTTTCTTTAAGGGCTTTTACAAGTGCTTTTTTCTGATTTGGAGTTACTCTAGCAAATATATTATAGTTTTCAACTAATGTATTATTCATATTTGTATTATTTTGTGACATATCAATACATTTAATATCACTAAATCCTAATCTTTTTGCTATTTTAGTTATTACATCTACACTATCGCCACTAATTATTTTTATATCTACTTTAGAATTTTTAAGATATTCTAAAGTCTCTTTTGCTTTATATCTTATTTTGTCTTTTAAAAGTATTAAAGCAATATCATCTCTATTGTTTTTTAGAAGTACCATTCTAAAATCAGAATATTTTTCAATTAGTTTTTTCATATCGTTGGACTTATCTAAAACATCAGGTGCGCCTAATATATATTTTCCTTCTTTAAATGTAACACTAGAATATTTTTTTTCTGATGAGAATGGTTCTTTTTCTAATACTTTAAAATCTGTGTCTATATTAAATTTTCTTCCTATTGCATTTATAGTTTCACTATCCCCAACTAATTCTTTTGAAATTGCAGATAATATTTTTTTATAGTCATAATTTTTATTTAATTCGATAACTTCACTTACTTCCATAATACCTTCTGTAAGAGTACCTGTTTTATCTAAACAAATCGTATCAACGCGGGCTAGAGTTTCAACAGAATATAGTTCGCTTACTAAAACCTTTCTTTTAGATAGTCTAACTATGCTAACAGCAAGAACTGTACTTGTTAAAAGTACTAATCCCTCAGGTATCATACCTATTACTCCTGCAGTTGTATTTATTATTGAATTATTTAAATCATGATACAAATTATATTGTTTTATAAATAATAATAATCCTATTGGAACAATTATAATTGAAAGTATTTTAATTATTTTTTTTAAAGTATCCATTATTTCTGAATTAACTTTTTTTATATACTTTGCTTCTTTTACTATTTTAGAAGCATAATTATCTTCTCCTACTTTCTCTACTTTAGCAGTACATTTTCCATTTACAACAAAACTTCCTGAATAAAGAAAGTCTCCTACTTTTTTAGTAATTAAATTTTCTTCTCCACTAAGTAATGCCTCATTTACTTTTACTGTGCCATCTTTAATAATAGAATCGGCAATTATTTGACTGCCTCTTTTATAGACTATAATATCATCTAATACTACTTTATCTATATCTATTACAATATTTTTAGAATCTCTTATAACACTAGCAGTTAAATTGGATATTATAGATAGTTTATCGATTGCTATTTTGGCTCTAATTTCTTGAACAATGCTTATTAATGTATTACAAAAAACCACACCAAGAAATAATAAATTTTTATATGAGCCTGTAAAAAAGATAAGTAATCCTAATGAGAAATTTAAAATATTAAAGAGTGTGAAAACATTATTAAATATAATATTTCCTATACTTTTTGTTTCGACATTTGCATTATAGTTTACGTATCCATTTTTGATTCTATTTTCTACTTCTTTTTGATTCAAACCCTCATTTATTTTAGGATTATATCTTATCATAATAACCTCCTTAACTAATATTGTTTATATCAATTTCATTTATATTATTTATGTTTGAATAGTTTATTTCTACTGTATAATTATAGTTATAATAATTAGTTAAATCTATACTTACTTTTTCTATATTTTCTTTTGATTCTACAATAATATTAATTAATATTTCCTCGCAAGATATACTATCACATTTATCTTCTTCATTTAATAAATTAAAGTAATCATAAATATTTATATTATATGTAGATTTTTCACTATTATCTTTATATACTACTTTTTCTTCAAAAGTGCTATTTTGTATTAAATTTTCTATATTATTGTATTTATATTTATCAATATCAAAATCTAAATTTGTAATTTCTTTTAATATTCCATCTTCATATATACTTATAACATTATCTTTTCTATAATAATTTAATCCATTATAGGTAAAAATTTCTTCATTTTTATTTAATGTTCCTTTTATTTCTATAATATCATCCTGGCGCGTTATTTTATAAATATATTCATAACTATCTATGCTTAATTTTGTATCAGTTTCATCTTGTTTATTTGAATCTAAAATAACAGGAGATGGTGAAGTGCTTATTAAGGCAAATACTATTATGAAAAATATTATATAAATAACTAATATGGTTAAAGATTTCTTTTTTGGATCTTTTAAAATTCCATTAATACTTCTAAAATTCATTTTATCCTACTATCTTTCCGATTAATGTTTCTTTTTGTCCATTTAAAAAATCTTTCGCGCTCATTTTTGATTTTCCTTCAGGTTGAAGTATAGAAAGTGCGATAACACCATTATTTGTTTTTACGCCTATTCCTTTATCATATATTTTTACTATTTCACCATTTAATTTGTCAGGAAAATATTCATCAATAATAACTGATTCATATACTTTTATTCTTTTTTTATCTAACATTAAATAAGCACCTGGAAAACTATTTAGTCCTCTTATTTGATTATAAATTTGTATACTTGTCTTACTAAAATCTATTTTTTCATCTTCTGGTTTTATTATTGGTGCGAAGGTTACATCATCACTATTTTGTGGAGTTCTTGAGTTTGTACCATTAATTATACTAGGAAGCGTTTCAATTAATAATTCACTACCTAATTTACTTAATTTATCGTGTAGTGAACTTGCAGTATCAAAATTAGTTATTTCTATTTCTTTTTTAGTTATTATATCTCCATCATCCATACCTTCAGCCATATACATTATTGTTACTCCTGTCTTAGAGTATCCATTTATTATTGCTCTATGTATTGGCGCACCACCTCTTAATTTTGGTAGAAGTGACGCATGTACATTTATGCATCCTAATCTAGGGTAATTTAAAAGTTCTAAAGGAAGTATCTGCCCATATGCACATGTTATTATTAAATCTGGATCTAAATCAATTATTTCTTGATATTCTTCTTTAACTTTTTTAAGTTGAATAACTAAAATATTATGTTTTAGAGCAACTTCTTTAACAGGAGGATAAGCAAGGGTTCCATTTCTACCTACTAATTTATCTGGTTGAGTTACTACTGCTTTTACATTATAATTTTTTATAAGTGCCTCTAATACTGGTACACTAAAATCTGGTGTGCCCATAAAAACTATTTTTAATGGTTTTTTTACTTCTATATCTTCAATATTCATTTTTATCACCATTATAATTATACTATGAATAAAAATAAAAGTAAATTAAAAAGGATTTAGTTTACTAAATCCATATACCACTTAACTTGCTAATTTATTAATTTCTTCTATCGATAAATTTGTTACTTTTGATATAAATTTAATATCCGCATTTTCTTTAAGCATATTTTTAGCAATATTTACTTTTTCTTGCTCTTTTGCATTATCTATTTTCTCTTCTAGTATCTCTTTTTCAAATAGTCTATAATTGTATGCTCCCATTACA
>CANRAT010000013.1 GCA_947628685.1 uncultured Bacilli bacterium | reverse complement strand
ATTTAGTTGCTTTTACGCAACTTACTTGATAAATAATAATTGCAAGATTTTTTATTTGTTCGCTTGTTTTATAATATAGATTTATAGTATAATTATATAGGAACATTTAATAAGTTGGGTAAAACCAAACTTATTAATTGGAGGGTGCGATATAATGAACAAGAAGGATTTTTTAATTCTATCTTTAGTAATTATTATCTTCCTTTTACTATTCTTACTATTTATAGTTTTAATATAAAAGAAATCCACCTAACTCAGCAATGATTTAGGTGGAGTCAAAATTTATTAGGCTACACTCAACATGCAAATATTGAATGTTCCTTTTTATTTTATGCAAATTCTCTTTGCTAAATACATAATATCACAAAATTAGTAATTGCGCAAGTGATAAATATTTCAAAAATAAGTTATGTAATAATAAATTTGTATATTTATTAAAATTTTAACTATTTCATATAAAATTATGATAAAATTTAAATGAGGGATGGATTATGAGAAAAGGATTAAAAATTACTTTAATCATTTTAGTAATTTTTTTAGTAATTATTATACTTGATACATTACAATCAAAAATTTTTGATAATAGTCCAATTATAAAAATTACAGAAAACTATAATAAAGGGAATTTATTAAAAAAAGATAAAGGATTGTTTGTGTATACTTATACTTTTAAAAACGGAGAAAAAATAACTGTTTATAAATGGGAAAAATACTCTACTCCTGTAGAAAATTCTAAAGATTCTACAAATTATGAAAGTGAAGGAAATAAAGAAATGAAAAGTATTAATATTATTATAAATAATGAAAAATATAGTGCGGTATTTGAAGATAATGAAACTGCAGATGAATTTTTTAATTTATTGCCACAAGAATTTAATATGAAAGAATTAAATGGTAATGAAAAATATGTTTATATGAATTATTCACTACCTACAAATTCAACAAATCCTAAACATATTACAGCTGGAGATATAATGTTATATGGTAATAATTGTTTAGTTATTTTCTATAAATCTTTTGATACAAATTATACCTATACTAAAATAGGTCATATCGATAACTTACCTAGTTTAGGAAATGGAAACATAAATGTTAAATTTGAAAATTAAATGATAATTTATTAAGGAGAAAGCAATGACTATAGAAGAAGAATTATTTAGAAGAACAAAAATTAATTTAAATAAAATATCTAAATATGGTTTTAAAAAAGAGAAAAATTTATATAAATATTCTAAAAATATTATGAATAATGCTTTTAGAGTAGATGTTGAAATAAATGATATTGTTTATTTATATGTTGGAAAACCTTATTCATCAATTATGTATAAATTTAAAGTAACTGAAGTAAATATTCCATACGAATATAAAGATGAAAACTTAAAAATGCAAAAAGTTATGAAAATAGATTTAATAGAAAGATACAAGAAAGGAAAATTATCATTTAATAAATTAAAAGATTTTGGAATAAATGCAATTAGAGGTCCAAGATATATGCCTCTAGAACTTAGCAAATATATAAATAAATTACTCTAACTCTCACTTTATGTCCTTTTAAATTTTTTAATATTTATATATAATTCTTTTTGAAAGGAGCAAAAAATATGGATCAAGAAAAAATTGGTAAATTTATTGCAACTGTAAGAAAAGAAAGAAACCTAACTCAAGAAGAACTCGCTTTAAGATTAGGAGTAACAAATAAATCTATTAGTCGTTGGGAAAATGGGAAAACTATGCCTGATTTATCACTATTTAAACCACTATGTATGGAATTAAATATTACATTAAACGACTTGATGAGTGGTGAGAAAGTTGATGAAAAAGAATATCAAGAAAAGTTTGAAAAAAACATTGTAAATACTATTGATTATTCTACTAAAAAAATGACTAAATATAGTCAAGTTATTTCTTTAATTCTAATTATATTTGGATTATTTATTTCTATATCAGCAATAACGATTTTTCCAAGTGAAAGTAGTTGGGGATCTATTTATTCTATATTTGGCATAATAATATTTATGATAGGAATTGCAAAAATATTAAAACCTATTAAATGGTATATACGATTATTACTTATTATAATAATTTTTACCCTAGCAATGGGTATATTATTATTTACTGATTATTTAAATGTAAAATTGAATAAGGAAGCACCAATGTTTAGAATTATTACAACTACAACAGGAAATGTTATTTATTATGATACACCTTTTTACGATGTATATAGGTGCTACTTCGATGAAGATAATGAATATTGGACTATTGAAAAGAACAGTAAAAAAACTATTAATGATTTAATAAACTATTGTAAATAATTATTAAGAAAGACACTCTTCACATCAGTAGAGTGTAAATTTTATTAAATAAAGGGAACATTCAATTACAAAGTCAAATGTTCCCTATTTTTACTTTATGCGAACTTCCTTACTAAATACATAATAATTAAGAGGTTAAGAACGTGTGCAAGTTATAAACAAAATTTGAACGATTATGGAAGATATATACAATTTTCACTTATAATGAAATAATTTATATAATTTTTATAACTTATTTTTAATATTTATAAATATCGAATTGACATTTTTACATTTTTTTAAATCATATACATTGTAATTTATTATTTTGTTAATACTTTGTTATTCCAACTTTTTTTATGACATTTAGGGCACTTTAAATATCTTTTTGAGCCAATTTGCATTGAAAAAGAGAAAAAGTCTTTATTAGGAATATATTTATTTCCACATTTATTACATTGATAATATCCTATTAATAATTCAATATGTGATGAAGTAAATAAGCAAATGAAAGAAACTATCGCAAATGTTATTATTAGTATTATTTCACTTAAAGTATCAATTGTTCCAAACAATATGATAAAAGCAAAAACAAAATCAACTATTAAACTTGTTATTCTAAAAATATAACTTAAATTTATTTGTAATTTATTTTGATTTTCTATATATTTTTGTAATTCAATAAGATTATTTTCTGCTTGTTCAAAATATTTTTCTTTTCCAATTCTCTCACCAAGTAACAATTCATTGACTGTAATATCAAGTAGTTCACATAATTCGATCATTATCGATGAATCAGGCATACTTTTAGCATTTTCCCATTTTGATATAGCACGATCAGTAATGTTTAATTTTTCAGCTAATTGTGATTGTGTTAAATTTTTTTCTTTTCTACATTTTGCAATAAATTTACCTATTTTAATTTGATCCATGTAGTTTTCTCCTTTCATAAATTAAAATACACTAAATTATTAAAAACTAACACGAACTAGAAGTTGAGTTTACCAATTATTATATATTTCATTAAACATTATATCACTTTTTGTCTTTTTTCATCAAAATAAAAATCTCTATTTCTAGAGACTTTAATTTCAAATGGAGCGTATAGAGAAGAAGTTGAATAAATTTTCTTATATAAATAGATAAGTATTAATAACTACTAATTAATGTAATAGCCGCATAATTTTAAAATTTTTATTACATTTTTTAATCTGTTCGCTTGTTTTATAATATAGATTTATAGTATAATTTATACAGGGAACATAGTTGTTGGATGTCTACCTCCAATCCTAAAAGAAAGGAGGTTTGAAAGAAATGAAAAAACGAGAATACATTATTTGCATTCTTCGTCTCATCTCTCTCATTTTACTACTCCTAATCATTTTGATTATAGTAATAAAGAAATGACATCTAATCTTCAAGATTAAATGTCGCACTAATTTTTAGGGTAGACATTCAACTAGTCAAAACTGAATGTTCCCTTTTTATTTTATGCAAATTTCCTTGCTAAATACATAATATCATAAAATTAGTATTTATGCAAGTTATAAACAATATTGGAGGGCCTAGTCGGATTTGAACCAACGATCAGGGAGTTGCAGTCCCACGCCTTACCACTTGGCTATAGACCCGTTTTGTTAGTACTTTTATAGTATAACAAAATTCTATTATTTTTTCAATATATTTTATGATTATTTTTTGCTATTGTTCCACAAGTTTACTATCCCCTGTTTTATAATCTATTTCTATTCCATCTTGTACATTATAAATAAATACATTAAATGAAATTCCTAATCCATTATCTTCTACAGATTTTGCTTCCATAACAACTCCACTAGCAAGTAAGTTATCACCATCATATACTGGAGTTACTCTATAAAGTACATGGTTTTTAGTTTCTTTAACATAATTTGCTACTTCATTTTCAAAATCAAGCATTGCTCCTATATTCATCTGTCTTGTACAAGTAATTAAATTTTTTTCATTTGCATTTTCCCCCGTTAGTTGATATCCTATCAAATGACATCTATTATATAAATATTTACCATCTACTATATCATATTTAACTGTATGCCATCCACTAGGTTTAATCATACCAATAGAACCTCTTTCTTCTGTTGGCATAGTATCTATACTAACATTTGCGAATGCAACACCACTTCTTCCTAGTGAATCTTGATTACTATATTTTTCAAAAGATGTTGTTGTCATATCTTCATCTGTAAAATTAGGTTCATTATTATTTACATATTCATAATTTTCATTATCATAATTTGGCACATCTTCTATAGTATAAAGAGTTGCTAACTCATCACTGCCCATATCTAGTATAATTTTTTTTATGTCATCTTTAAGATAACTAGATAAGGCTACAACTACTATAACAATTGATAATCCAATCCCTACTCCACTTTTTCTTTTCATAACATCACCCATCACACTTCTACCTTAATATAATTATACACCATTTAAGAAAAATAATTTTATTTTTTTAATTAATTATTAATATAAACATTATAGTTATAAAATCTCATTTATCATAAATTAAAATGAAAATAGTTATTTTATTTGAAAGAGGGCGAAATATGGAAAATATATCTATTGGACAAATAGCAGGTATTATCTCTCTTATAAGTGTTTTCATTGGGGCTATTGCATCTATAATCGCATTTTATAAATCATTTATATCTAAAATTTTAAAGCCAATAGATCAGAAAATAAACCATTTAGAGAAAATTTCAGTAACAGGTAGAAACAATATTGAATTAGAATTAATTAAAATCATTTTAGTAAATTTTATAAATGATACAGAAAATGGAATTGAGAAATCTCAAATACAAAAGCAAAATGCTTATGAACTATATGATAGATATTTATTATTGGGAGGTAATTCATATATACACGACAAATTTGAAAAATTGATAAAGGAGGGGAAAATCTAGATGGATGTAACATATGTCTTAATTGTTGCAATTGTAACATATATACTAGGTATATTTACAAAATTAAAATGGGATAGAGTTCCTAATAAATATATCCCTGTACAAAATCTAATAATAGCAGTCATTAGTACACTTATATGTTTCTTTACGAAAATAGAGCCTAATTTTATTCAAGCATTTATCCTTTGTTTAATGGCAACTATGGGCGCTGGAGGAATTGCAGATTTGATGAATATTATGAAAAATAGTGAGTAACTAATTGAACAAAAGTCAAAATAAATTTTGACTTTTGTTCTGTTATATTGGTATTTTTAATACTTCTCCTATTTTTAATATATTATCTTGTAAATTGTTTAATCTTTTTATCTCATCTACTGTTGTGTTATATTTCCTTGCTATTGAATATAGAGTATCTCCTTTGTTTACTATATATGAAGTATAATTATTAGTATTATTTGGTATTTTTAATACTTCACCTATTTTTAGTATATTATTTGTTAAATTATTTAAATTTTTTATTTCATCTACAGTTGTGTTATATTTCCTTGCTATAGAATATAAAGTATCTCCACTTACAACAGTATACGTTATATAGTCATTAGTATCTGGTATTCTTAATACTTCACCTACTTTTAATATATTACTTGTTAAATTATTTAAACTTTTTATCTCATCTACTGTTGTATTATATCTTTTCGCTATAGAATATAAAGTATCACCACTTACTACGGTATATGTTATGTAATTGCTATCACTATCTATCACACAAGGATTAAGATTTCCATAAAGATTATTTATAGCATTCCAAGTATTAGGTCCTACTATTCCATCAGCAGTTAAATCATTATTCATCTGAAATCTTTTAACTGCATTTTGTGTTTCTAAATCAAAAATAGAATTAATAGGACCACTATAATATAAAAGTGCGGTTAACTTAGTTTGTAAGTCTTTTACACTCTCACCAGTATCTTTATATTTTAAAGTAGGAAATATACTGATTCTAGAAATTACAGGATCAGTTAAACTATATAATTTATCCCAAAATTCACTATTTACTTCTCCTGTTATATCTAGTCCATATTCCCTTTGAAAAGCATAGACTCCGTCTAGAGTAGAAAGACCAAAACTACCTGTAATAGTTGCATTATATAATCCTAATAGTTTTAATTTTTCTTGCAATATTTTAACACTCTCACCTGTCGCACCTAATTTTAAATTTTCCATAAACCACCTAATAAAATATATTCATTTATATGTTAGATATTATATATAATTAATTAGAGGTGAAATATGAAAAATGGTTATTTAAAGGTAAATGTATATAGCGGTACTATTGCTAATCCTGTTAAAGGTGCGAAAGTTTCTATATTTAAAGATGGTAATGTTGTTAGTACATATTATACCGATGAAAACGGTATGACTCCTTTAATCACACTTGAAACTGTAGATAAAAATCTTTCACTAGAAGAGCAATATAAAACAAGACCATATGAAACTTATGATATTAAAGTAGAAGCAATAGGTCTTACAGAAACTAATATAGAAGGTGTTCAAATATTTGATGGCATAACAAGTATACAAGATGTTTATATGACATCTATAGATGAAAATAATATTTCTGATACATATAATATAACACCTAATACTCTTTGGGGGGATTATCCACCCTATTTAGAAAGTAATGAAAATGAAAATGCAGGTATATCCCCTATTGTTTTAAAAGAGGTTTTAATTCCACAAAACATAATTGTACACGATGGAGTTCCAAGCAATACAAATGCTCCTAATTATACTGTTCCATTTACAGATTATATTAAGAATGTTGCTAGTAGTGAAATTTATAGTACATGGCCCGTTGAAACTATAAAAGCAAATGTACTTGCTATTATCTCTTTTACTTTAAATAGAATTTATACAGAGTGGTATAAAAGTAGAGGTTATGACTTTACTATAACATCTACTACAAATTATGATCAAAAATATACAAGAAATGGCACTATATTTGAACCTATTTCAAATGTAGTAGATGAAATATTTACTGATTATATTAAGAGTGGTATAAGAATGGAACCATTACTTGCCCACTATAAAAGTAATACAAATGAAAGTGGTTATTTAAGTCAATGGGGGTCTAAAGAATTAGGAGATAAAGGATATAATGCTTTAAATATTTTAAGATATTATTATGGAAATAATGTTAATATTTATGAGGCAAAAGTTACAGAAAGTTATCCATATTCGTTTACTAGAATTTTAAAAAATAATGATTGTGGTGAGGATGTTTACCTTTTACAAAATGCATTAAATTATATTAGAGGTAGTTATCCTTTAATACCTATTATTAAAAATCCATCAGGGTTATTTGATAATAATACCAAAGAAGCAGTAAAAAAATTTCAAGAAATATTTTCTTTAGAACAAACAGGAGATGTGAATTATCAAACATGGTATAAAATATCTTATGTCCTAACAGCAGTAACAGATTTAACTAATAATGTTTATAATTTTTAAAAGACTACTCAAAATAATAAGTAGTCTTTAAAAATATAGTCATAATTTAATATAAATATATTGTGCAAAGAACAAATGTTTGATATGATTGTTCTAGGAATATTTAACAGTTGGGTGCTTGCCTACTTCTAAAAGGAAGGAGGCTGATAATATGTCTAAGAAAGATTTTTTAATCTTATCACTTATTCTTATTATCTTTTTATTAATAGCTTTACTTTTTACTTTTGTAATATAGTATTTTATGTAAAAGAAAAGCACTCAATCTAACAAGATTAAGTGCTACCAATATATTGGCGAGTACTCAACATTGCGTTGTTAAGTATTCCTTTTTATTTTATGCAAGTTTCCTTGACATATTCATCATAACATAAAAGCGATTTTTTTACAAGGTATTTTTTACTTAAATAGCCAAGTTAATTCTATCTAATTATCTACAACAACTTTTTAATAATGATAGTTTATAAATTTTCTCTTCACTATTTTTAAATAGGCATAATTTAATATAAATATATTGCACAATGAACAAACGCTTGATATAATGCTAATGGATACATTTGAAATATATCAGGTGCTTTCCCTTTCTAGTTATCAAAAGATAAGAGAAAGGTGGTGATATTATGACTAAAAGAGAAAATTCTCAATTTGTTATTATATGCTTCTACTTGCTATAATATTTATATTGTTAGTTAAATAGAAAAAACATCTGATTTCAACAATCGTTGATTTCAGATGAAATCCAATAAGGGATAACATCTGATTCCATCAATCAAATGTATCCTTTTTTACTTTATGCAAGTTTCCTTGGCATATTCATCATAACATAAAAGCGATTTTTTTACAAGGCGTTTTCTATTTTTACTCATACCTGAGTTAATATCAATCTGATGACCTAAATGGAAGAGTACGGCAACTTTTATTTACCTAAAATATTTATATCTGTCTTTTAATAATACTAATTTTTTAATTGAGTTAATTTCTTCTCCTAATATTTTTTCTTTTTCACTTTGAAAAAATTGCATATAAGTTGGCTCTTGCTCAAACCTTAATAGATTGTCACTCCATACGTATCTAGGTATTTTATGAATTGACCATTCCATTAATAAATAATTATAAAATCTTTCGTTTATATTATTATAAGATGTTGTAATTATTCTTGGTGTTCGATAAAAATATGAATTAGCATAACTACCATAACTTGGGTATTCTTTTGGATCACTAGGAATATTTAATAATTCACCATTAGGTTGAAATCTTTCTATAGCATCATACCCTAAATAACTTACTGCTATATCTTTAAAATGTTGCATTAATGATTGCATCAAATACAATACATAATGTTTTTTAGTAAAATCATATGGATCTATCCAACTATTTTTGCGCATAAACTCTTCCTCAGACATTACTTCTATTTTCCTACCAATCGCTTCAAAAAAATTTTTATTTGCATATACTTTTTTAAAAAATAAAAGAAATTGATATCTAAATTGACCATATGTATCATCATAACTTGGAGGATATTTTAAATCTTTTTCTAATCTTTCTAGGAATTCGGCAAATTCTTCAGTGTTTTTATTTAAAAAAAATCCCATTCCTCTAACAACATATTCTTCTAACTCATTATTCTTTATAATATAACTTACATAGTCTAAAAATGTATTAGAAATTCTATTATCCCATCCATCATGACCAGATTCTCCAAATGGTTTATTATAATTTATTAAATTACCATTAGGAGTAATATATCCAATATAAGGTTTATAATCATATGTTTCTTTTTCAGTAATCCAAAATTCTTTATCTATAAAATCTACAGTCATATTTCCTCCTATAAAAATTTTTAATTTATTTTGTCTTTGACAATATACAAGTATGTTTTCTAAATTGACAAACATATCAATTTCAATCTATAAATAGTTTATCACAAATTCTAACATATTAAAACTCGAACTATAAAAGTCCGAGTTTGGTATCTATCTGGTGGAGCCGAGGAGATTCGCACTCCTGTCCGAATATACTAACATAACAACGTCTACAAGTTTAGTTGATTAATGACTTTCCTATTAAATAAGTTAATCAACAAACAATTTAATAGTAAGCCTATCAAATTCATTATTACTTATAGGCTTCGTAACAATATATCCTACTAGATCGAACCTCATATAAGTACCGTAGGAAAATACTTAAAGAAGCAGCCTTCTATTCTTAAGCGAAAGCTAATTGATTTCTGTTTCCAGTTATTTTTAATTTTGTTTTAACGTATTACATTACGACTTGCAGTCATTACTCAAATATACCCGTCGAAACTAGACGGCCCCGTACAAAAGATTATAGCACATACTATATCAATAGTCAATAAGCGCTAAAACTCTTATTTAATTTAGTAATTTATTTATAAATTTAATATACTCCTCTATTATATTACTTGTTTTACTAGAATATATTCTATCTTTGGCAAGATTAATATTATCAGTAATAATATTATCTACATCTAAATCTATAACTCTATTTATACCATCAACAGTATTCAAAGTCCAAGCATATATTTCTTTTCCATTTTTATGAATTTTATTTACAAGTGATTTATTTATACTAGATGCTTCTATACTAAAACTATCTACATACTCTAAACTTGTAATATCACCATATGCTAAACTCATTACATAAACTGTTTTAATATTTTCATCACAACTTTTCAAATTTTTTAACACTTCATAAACTTGTGAAGTTACTACACATCTATCTGAAAAATCATATTTTTTTATAATGTCTATAACTGAACATTCAAAATTAGTTTCATATCCTGTAGGTTTTAACTCTATATTTAATTTCATATTATTATCTTTTGCCCATTTAACTACATCTTCAAAAAGTGGTATCTTCTCACCCTCAAATTTACTACTAAAGAAACTTCCCGCATCTAAAGTTTGAATTTCATCATATGTTACTTCCCAAGTATTTTTATTTACACCCGTTGTTCTATTTAAGTTAGTATCGTGTAAAACTATTAATTTGTTATCTTTTGTTTGTTGGATGTCAAGTTCAATCCAATCTGCACCTAGTTCTTTTGCCCCTATAAAGGCACTCATAGTATTTTCTGGATAATTAACTGAAGCCCCTCTATGCGCAGTTACTTCAATTTTTTTAACATATTCTACATTCAAATCAAACTTATTATTCATTACAGAATATGTAATTAATGAACCACTAAAAATAACAAGCAAGATAACTATATATTTGAAAATTGTAAACTTTCTTTTTACACTCTCTTCTTTAGTACTTAATTTTGTATGAATGATTTTTTCATTTTTCTTCTCTTTATTACTATAATATCTGAGTGTTACAACAGCATAATTAATTGGCGTTGATAAAAGTGTTACCAAAGTAAAAGATATAGCGATTAAAATCCAAATAATTGTAATTGACAAATTAGAAAATATATTTGTTTTACCTAACAATTTATATATTAAAATAATAAAGGCTATACCTAGTAATACAAATAATACATATGATATTACTATAAAAAATTGAGTTATTACAATACTAATAAAATCTTTTATTTTATTTTTTTTACTTAAGTTAATACTTCTTTTTCTAGCCTCTTTAAAATTACAATTTTCAAGTACAAAATAATGAATTACATAAAGCCATCTAAATAATATAATTGAAAGTATTATAACAAGTAAAGAATATAAAATTAATAATAAAGAATTATTCTTTATGAAATCCAATATAAATTCAGGAACTGCTATAGTAGATATATAACCTGTTGATATACCTATATTTAAAAATGGTATTAAAAATATAATTAAAAATGGTAAAAATATATTTTTAATGTGAAATATACGTGCTGAATGTTTACACGCTAAAAGAAATGCTTCTTTTATTTTTATTTTTTTCTTTTGATATGAATTATCTAAAATAATTATAATTGTACTTAAATCTATAACCGTATAAAACGTAATTAATATAATTAATATTAATAAAAATAGTAATGTCATTGGATTCATTAAAAATGGTATCACATTTTCAAAAGTTAAATATGTATATCCACTAAATTTCATAATTAAATTAAATAATCTTAAAAAAATAGGTGTGAAAATAAATACTGAAAGTAATTTATATACAAGTTCAAATCCAATTAATGTTTTAATATTGTATCCTAATATATTTTTTATTGATTTTCTCATTATCATCATACTCCAACAACTTTTACATTAATACAATAATATCATAATAATATATATTTGTAAATGTACTTTAAAGTATAAAATTTCATTTTATTCGGTACTTAAAGTCACACTAGGAGTAGTTAAATATCCATCGAAATAATAACTTGGTATATTTCCTTCTATTAATTTTACAACTATAGGAATATTAGCAGTTATTTTGGTACTAGATGATACAAATGGCAATAATATTTTAACCTCTGATTCAATAGTTATATTTACCTTTAATAATGCATTATTTATACCATATGATTCTATTTCAGTATTAAGTCTACAAAATATATTACCTATTAGATTAATTTTTACAGGTATTTTAGGTAATATGTTATTCAATAGTATATTGTCAAATATAATCCCACTAGGAAGTTCATATATGATACCTTTTTTTAATTTTTCTTCATCATAGGAACTAAAAATATTATTAGATAAGTTTATTTTATCTATATCTCCTCTTTCTAAATATTTTAAATTTTTTTCAACTGCAAGTGATGCATCAACTAATATTTTATTAACACTACTAGAATTAATGTCTATACTTTTAATATCGCCATTTGAATCTTTTAAAGTTATAAAAAGATCATCTATCGATATTTTAGATGTAACTTCTTCTATTACTGTACTATTAATTAGCGCAGATACTATTTTTTTTGTTTCTATTTCAGAATAACTTATTAACTGTGGGAGTGCTTTATCATTAAATCTTTGAAACATATAAGATACTGCTACTATTAGAAGTATTAATATTATTAATATTTTATTTATAACTTTACCCTTTTTTCTTTTCTTTAATCTCATCTTTTTCATACTAAATAATATGTATAAAATTTTAACTTTAATAAATAATATTAAAGGTGATAATATGATTAAAGATATTATGAGTAAAAAAATTGTTTCTTGTAAAAGTGATAGTTCTATAAAAGATGCGTCAAAACTTATGAAAGAAAATAATATAGGTTTTATACCTATAAAAGATGATAAAAAATTTGTAGGTGTAATTACAGATAGAGATATATGTTTGTCATTATCTTGTATTAATAAATTAAATTGTCCTATAAAAGATTATATGACAAAACAAGTTATTTCTATTGATATAGATTCAAGAATTGAAGATGCTTTAAAATTAATGAGTAAACATAAAATAAAAAGATTATTAGTAAAAGAAAATGATGATATCGTTGGTATATTATCATTATCAGATATATTAAATTATACAAATCAAGAATCTTTAATAAACACATTTAAAACTATTTTTTCCATAAAAAATAATAGAAAAGAAAATATATCAGAAATAGATGAATTCTATTTGTAATCAAAAAAAGACTTCTATAATAGAAGCTTTTTTATTGTTCAACTCCACTTGTTTTTATGATACCTGTCTCTTTTGAAGATGATATATAATAACATTTAAGCCCACTACCTAGTGTTCCAAACGGAACAGTTAAATCTTCAACAACTAAATATATACCATATTTACCATCCACTGTATCAAAGCCAGAAATCATTGGATAAAATTTATAGCGTTTAGAATCCCATTCAAAATCAAATGTAGTTAAAATATTATCATTTATATCTAATATTTCTAAGCGATTATTATCTATTACTACTACGAAATCACTATATAATCCTAATACTTCATCGTATTCTTTACTAGATGTTTTAAGGATTAATTTAGAATCATATACTTGAAATTTTTTACCACTTGAAACTAATAAATTACCATTACCAATAGCAAATTCAGTAAACTTATTTCCATCAAATAATAATTTACCATTACTATTGTATATTTGAAATTCTTTATTATTTGAATCATATGAAGTCATATAAACTATATTATTTTCTACATCTTCAACAAATTCACTTATTTTTTTATCTATAGAATAACTTATATTTCCTGTTTTTAAATTTAAAAATTCATATTTCTTATTATTTTCAAATATTGCATATCCATATTTATACATCAAACTTGGTGAATAACCCATTTCATCTATTAAAAGTTCTCCCTTAATATTTTTAAATGTTTTACCTGTTACTACATTATATATATTTTTAGTACCATCATCATAATAAATGCCATATAAAACATTATTATAAGATAATAAGTCCATAGCATATGAATAATCATCATACATATTAAATGGTCCAAATTCTAGTGAATTATTTTCATAATTATATAAATAATATTTATTATCACCTTTTATTAAGGCGTATTTATCATAGGCTGCTATATATTGACAAGTATCAGTATCACAAGTAATAGTTCCAACACTTGTTGAGCCATTACTTCTTCTATCAGAATATGAATAATATTCATCATCATACATAATCTTATAGATTTCTATTTTTTTACCTTCTTTTTGTTCTTCTTTTAATTCACCATATGAATATTCTACACTTTTATCATCTACTTTACAACTAGTAAGATAAATACTACCATCTTTATATATGTTATGCGTATCACATATAACTTCATATTCATTATAAGTAATTAATTCACTTATTTGTTGCCATGTTGGCGTATCATCATTTTCACTTATATAATTTTTAATTAAATCTTCTACATGAGCACCATAATCATTTATAACATTTTGATAATTAATTTCATTTGGATTATTTGAAGATTCATCTTGTTTCTTATCTTGATTTTGATGTATGATTAAAAATACTATTAAAACAGTTAATCCTATAACTAATACTGATATTATAGATATTAATATTATTAACTTCTTTTTTGGTTTTTTTGGTGGCTTTATATCGACATTTTTACTTTCATCTTCTTTAATTTCTTCTTCCAAACTACTTTTTAAAAGTTCTTCTTCAACTAAACTATCTAAATTAGTAAGTTCTTTAGTATTTTCAATACCGTTTAAATTTTCACCTTGTTCAATTAATGATTCTAATTTACTAACATCTTCTCTAGAAGATACCTCTCTCATTTCATTTTTACAATCACTACAGAAGATTTCATTTTCTGAAACTTCCCTACCACATCTTCTACACCTCATAAATTCCTCCTAAATAAATTTATTAATTTCAATCAATATTATTCTAGTACTCTATTTTCTTACTATATTATACCATGATTTTGACAAGAAAAAAAGATAGAATTTAACTATCTTTAATTACTGTTAATTAATATCTTAGTTTTCTTTTTTCTTTTTTAATAGATAAGTTGCAGTTCCTAATCCTAATACTGAAACAACAACTAGAACTACTGATGTTAAAACTCCATCATATGTATCTGGAACTTCTTCTTTTGGTCCTTCAACTTCTTCTTGTTTCTCAAATACAGTTTCGCCTTCTTTTGTTAACTTAACATTTTTAACAGGAATTACTTGAGTAACAGTTTGTTCGTATTCACCATCTTTATCCCAGTCAAAAGTCCATTCAAATACATAATTATCTCCAGTTACTTTTGTTAATTTTTCCTCGTTTAACAAAATCCAAGCACTCATGTATTTTTGACCAGCATCTGCTTCGTAATTTTGTTCTGTACTCCAATCTCCACCGTTTACTCTATATTTATATTTAAGTCCACTAACATCACTAACTTCACTTCCTGGATTGAATCTAACTCCAACCCACCAACCATCTACAGGTCTATTTTCTCCACCTTGATCTTTTTTAACCCACTCTAATTCAAATGGATTTGAATAAGTAATAGTTACAAAGTTAGTTCCATTACCAGTAATAGATGTATCAGCTAATTCTGGTAATAAAGTCTCAACTTTTGGAAGTGATTTAACTGGATAAATATCCTTATTACCTTCTTTGTTTTGTAATTTTACATTTTCTGGACTAATTGAAATTTGGAATTCTTGATCGTAATCTTCATCCCCATCCCAATTAAAGAACCAACTATAAGTAATATCTTTACCACTTTTTAAAGCAGCATTTAATACTTCAAAATTAATTCCGCTCCAAAGTTGAATGGAACTCTCAGTATCTTTATAAGTTTTAAAACTTTTCTCTACTGATTTTACACCAAAATTATTAACTGCATAATACTTGATATCATCTTCTTTTGCATCATTAGGTTTAGTAACCTCAATTCCAATCCAAGCATTTCCTGCAGGACGTTTTGCAACATTACCTGATGCTTCTTGTTCTGAATCAATTTTTAGTGTAAGTTCACTATCATATTTGATTTTAACAACTGATGTTCCTGTTCCTTCTTCTTTTCCACCTTGAGTTAAAACTTTAACTGTACCCAAATCTGCTGCGAATACTTTTGGCACCATTGCTATACTTACAGCAACAGCAAATGCCGAAAATAAAATTTTCTTTTTCATTCTTCTTTCCTCCTATGATTACATTTTAACACACCTTACCCAAAGTGTCAATACGATTTTTTGTTTTTTACTTTTAATGTACATCTATTATTTAAAAAAAATATGATATAATGGTATAGGACGTGATAAAATTGGAAAATAATCTTAGTAGTGTATATATTAAACCTAAAAAAAAGAAAAGAAAACCTAAGTGGAAAAACATCATATTATTCGCTATAATTTTAGTATTTTTAACTATATTTATAATTTCTTCAATAAACATAATTAAATGGCTAATAGATTCTAAAAGTACTGAAAAGCAAATAAATGAAGTACAAGAAAAAGTAGAAGTAGTTGAAAAAGAAGATAATGAATCTACAGAAATTATAGAAAATGAAGTACCTAGTTCTGATCCATATTGGGATTACATAAAGATGAGTCTTATAGATGTAAACTTTACAGAATTAAAAGAAATTAATAATTCTACTGTTGGTTGGATACAAGTTTTAGGGACTAATGTAAATTATCCATTTGTACAATATACAGATAATAAATTTTACTTAAATCATACATTTGATAAGAGTTATAACAGTGCAGGATGGGTATTTATGGATTATAGAAATAATAAAGATGATTTTGACAAAAATACTATTATTTATGCACACGGAAGAGCAGACAATACTATGTTTGGTTCATTAAAAAGGATAATATATAATGGCTGGTTGAGCAATAAAAATAATTACATAGTAAGATTATCTACTGAAAGTGAAAATACATTATGGCAAGTATTTAGTGTTTATAAAATACCTACTACTAATGACTATTTGGATATTAATTTTAAAACTGATGAAAATTTTTTAGAGTTTGCTAATATGTTACTTGAAAGAAGTGCGCATGACTTTAATACAACAGTAAATGAAAATGATAAAATACTTACTCTTTCTACTTGCTTTAATGATACTGATAAAGTTGTATTACACGCAAAACTTATTAAAAGAGAAAAAAGGCAGTAAAATGTCTTTTTATTCTTGGTATCTAGATATATTTAAAATTATACCCATAGATACCATTATTATAAGTAAACTAGAACCTCCATATGAAAGGAATGGAAGAGTTACTCCAGTAACAGGTATAAGTCCCACTACTACACTTAAATTAAGTATTGATTGAAAAATTAAACCAAATGTTATACCAAATGATAAATATTTTCCAAATAAGTCATTACACTTCATACTTATTTTAAGACAGTTATAAAAAATTATTATGAAGAGTGTTGAAACAATTAATATACCCATAAAACCAAATTCTTCAGATATAATTGAAAATATAAAATCTGTTTGAGGTTCAGGTAAATAAAAGTGTTTCTGTATAGAGTTCCCTAATCCAAGTCCAAATAATCCTCCAGGTCCTATACTATATAGCGATTGTATTATTTGAAATCCACTACCAAGTGGATCGCTCCAAGGATTTAAAAATGATAATATTCTTTTAAGTCTATATGGTGCGATTAAAATAAGTAAAACGACTCCTGCTAATCCTACTGTAGCAAATTTAAAAAATATCTTAATGTTTAATCCTGCAACAAATAAAAGTCCTATTATTGTCATAACAAGTATAGTTCCTGTACCAAAGTCTGGTTGAAGCATAATTATTGCAAATATTGATATAGTAATTAATAGTATTGGAAGTACTCCTTTTTTAAAATCTTTCATAGAATTTGGATTATTAGATAAATATTTTGAAGTAAATATGATAAGTCCTAGTTTTGCAAATTCGCTAGGCTGTATCCCAAATGAACCTATTCCAAACCAACTACGGGAACCATTCCTAACTGTACCTATACCTGGTATTAAAACTAATATAAGAAGTATAATGCAAAGAAGAAGTATTTTATTAGCATATTTAAAATACTTCTTATAATCTATTTTACTTACTATAATCATTAAAATAATACCTATAATAAAAAATAAAGATTGATTTTTTAAATATTTATATGGATCATTATATTTATATTCTGCCCATACGTATGATGAAGAATAAATCATAATAACCCCAAATAGAGATATTAATATAATACTTATAAGAAGTGTTAATTCTACCTTTTTATTCTTCATTATATCACCAATATAATTTTATTATCTAAAATAAAAAAAAGAACATTGTGTTCTAATTACTTTTTATTATTATATACCTATCAAATCCTTGTAAATCTTTTTTTACCTCTACAGTACAGTCTAAATACTTAAGTGCATATTTTACTACCCTAGAGGATTGATTATACCCTATTTCAAAGAATATATAATATTTATCTTTTAAATATTTTTTGCAATTTTTAAGTATATTTTCATAATAATATAGGCCATCATTTGAAGCATATAAAGCAATACTTGGCTCATTATTCTTTACTATATCCATTATATCTTCATCATAACTTATATAAGGTGGATTACTTATTATAATGTCATATTTTTTATTTAAAGGTTTTAGCATATCGCCACAAATAAAATTAATATCTACATTATTTAGTAATGCATTTTCTTTTGCTAAAGTTAAAGCATCACTACTTATATCAACTGCATCCATATTTATATTTGGATTTTTTTTCTTTAGTGTTATTGCTATCGCACCACTACCACACCCTAAATCTACTATATCTAGATTAGTATTTGATATATAGTTTAGAGCAATTTCAACTAATCCTTCTGTTTCAAATCTAGGTATTAACACTCTTTTATCTACTTTAATTATATTGCCATAAAAATCTACATTACCGACTATATACTGGACGGGCTCACCACTTTCTAGCCTTTTAATTGCATCTACTATATTGCCCTTGTAATATTTTTTTAAATATTCTATATCTGTCATATTATCACACTATATTTTTATATTCCTTATACTTAATGCATATTTATAAAATTCATCGTATTTTTTATTTAAGATAAGATTTATACTTTTATCTATATATTCATTGTTAGAACTTAAATTTACATTACTAAATATTTTACTTAATTCTAATGAGTCTAAAATATCGCATAATTGATTAAATGTTAAATAATATTCATCATTTTCTTGAAATGTTCTTAATAAATATTTTACTATCATAGATGAATAAACAAGGTATACCTTTTTATATACACTTTCATCTAAATTATTACGCTTTAAATACGATATAACATGTTTTATAACTTTTATAGTATCACGTAAATTAAGTAGTAGTCTATCTCTTCTTTTAGAACTACTAGAACTTCTTAAAATATAGTGGTATGACTTAATGTCTAGAAAATAAATAGTATTAATATTAGATAACAAATCCAAATAAAATAATAAATCTTCCATAATATGTATGTCTTCTATAAATGGTTTTATTTTATTTAGTAAATCACTTTTTATTAATAATAGTGGTGTATATGCTTCTATTTTATTTTCAAACAAGTATGGTATTAATTTATCTTTTATTTGAGTTTTATTTAAAATTTTATCTTTTAAATCAAATAAATTACCTTCACTAATATAATCACAGTTTTCAGTTTCTTTTACGTAATTAATTCTTATTACATCTGTATTTACTTTAACCATTGTATTCATCATTTTTTCATACATGTCAAATTCTATATAATCATCACTATCTAAAAATGTAAAATATTTCCCTTTAACGTTTTTAAGGCCAACATTTCTTGCAGAACTTACTCCACTATTTTTTTGTGTGATGATTTTTATTCGTTTATCTTTTTTTTCATATTCTAACGCTTTTTTTAAACTATTATCACTAGAACCATCATCTACTATTATTATTTCTAAATTTTTATATGTTTGATTAATTAATGACTCTAGTAATTTACCTATATAATTTTCAGAGTTATACATAGGAATTATTATACTTATTAAATCATTAATATTTTTTTCTTTCATCTTTACTCTCCAAAACACTGTGTACTAAAAGATATCTTTCTGCAATTCCTACTTTTTTGCACAATTCTTTGTTTATTTTGCTTCCACTATTAATTAATTTAGTAAATTCCTTATCTAAATTACTAACCATTTTATCTATTGTAAATTTTTTTAAGATTTTACTTCTACATATGTCCTTTATATTCTCTTTATTATAATCATCTAATATTTCTAAAACAGCCATAGTGTATTCAGTAATTTCCTCATCAGAATAATTAAAATTGAATTGGTCATCAATTGTTTGACAAGGATTAACTAATATTCCACAATCTTTACTTATAAGTTCTGATTGTCCACCTACATCAGATGATACAACAGGTACACCCATAGCTAGTGATTCATAGGTTGTAAGAGTTAAACCTTCTCTAAGTGAACAAATAAGTGTAAGGTCCGCAATTTTATAGAAAGGTCTCACATCTTGTTGCATTCCATAACACGTAACATATTCTTGTAAATTGTTATCGTCGATATATTTTTTTACGCTTTCTAGTGCATCTCCCTCTCCAACTATTACAAGGCACACATCATCTCTAATTTTTGAAATTCTCTCTACTATTTTTATAGCAAGTAAAGGTCTTTTATAATGAACAATCCTACAAGGGAATAAAATTACTTTTTTGTCTTTATATTTTTCTTTTAGTTCATCTTCATATTCAAGATGAATATCTGGATTATAATAATTTGCATCTGTTCCAATATATATTGGTTTAATATTTTTTATATCTCTTTTCATTGTATTATACATTACATCTCTTAAATGAGCAGTACAAGTATAAGTTGCATCTAAATAATCCGCAACTGCATTTGAATCTTTGGGAAATCCACCATTTCTAAGTGTCCAATTTTCAGCATGAATATAATCCACAAATGGAATGTTTTTAAATTGGCATTTAAGATATGGAATAGCATAATATCCATAGTAACTATTACTTAAAAATACTAGATTAATTCTTCTACTTTTAATTATATAAGCGATAAATGATGCCCAATCTTTTCTTTTAAGAAAACTTGTTAAATCGAAATATTCATCTACATATTGTTCAATTCCTTGCCTTAAGGCATAATCGCATTTTTGAGTCGTTATAACGCTTATTTCGTATTCTTTTTGTCTTAAGCCTTTTATCAAATTTAAATTAAATATATCTGCTCCTCCAACAACAGACCATGGAAGTATAAATAATACTCGTTTTGTATCATCATCTAAAACAATACTTTTTCTTTTTAAATCTATTTTTTCTGGAACATTTTTATAATCTACTTCATAACTATCATCAAATTGAATTATTTCTTGTTTAGTATCTATTAATTTAGAAATTTCTAATATTTTCATGCTAGCCTCTTCATCAGAAATAATTCTAGGCTTTTTCGGAGTTTTCTTTAAATTTCTATGCCAACATCCATAAAATCCCATCTTTAATGGTTTATAATTTTTTGATAAAAATTTAAGCCATAAATACCAATCTTCATAGTTGTCATTAAGGAGTGTTCCATACTCGCATAAAAATTTATCTTTTCTAACAAATACACAAGAAGGTATTATATTTTTTTTCTTTTCTTCACTTATACTAAACTTAGTATTATGGAGTTGCATATTATCTCCAAATTCAACTACTCTTGAAAATGCAAAAACTACATCACTATTAAATTTCATAGTGAAATATCCACATTCAAGCATAGTTTTATCGATTAAATTTTTAAAATCCAACATTAATAATAAATCAGTACTAGCCATTTTAGCAGCATATATTTTTGCTTCTGATACTGTTTTATAATCCTTTTTTAACACTTTTATTCTTTTATCTTTTAATAGTGATTTATTTTCATCAAAATCATCATTATTAGCAACTATTATCCATTCAAAATATGGAAACGTCTGATTTTTTAAGGATTGTGTTAACTGAGGAACATACATATTATCAGTTTCATTATACACTGAAATTATACTAACTAATGGTTCTTGAGAATTTATACTTAATCTTTTTGAAACTTCTTTTCCGGGTTCAAAACTGAAATCAAAATATTTCATTTCATTTATAGTATTTGGTTTTTTTATCATAGAATCTCCTTTGAACAATTATTTAAAATTTACCTTTTTGCGATGTACCTAGATATTACCACAAATTAAGAATAAAGTCAAAAAAAAAATGTAGTTAAAAAAGCAAATTATCTTTTGCTTTTTTTCATAAGAGTTAAATTACTCTCCTCTTAATTTTCTTGCTTGATCTTCTGTTATTAATGCATTAATAATTTCGTTTAATTCTCCATCCATAACACGTTGTAATTGCATAGTTGAAAAACCTATTCTATGGTCTGTTACTCTATTTTGTGGATAGTTATATGTACGTATTTTTTCAGACCTATCTCCTGTACCTATTTTATTTCTTCTCTCATTTCCAAGTTCTTGTTCTTGACGTTCTAATTCCATTTGATAAAGTCTAGATTTTAATACTTCTAAAGCCTCTGCTTTATTTTGAATTTGACTTCTTTGATTTTGGCAAGTTACTACTGTATTTGTAGGTAAATGTGTAATTCTTACAGCTGATGGAGTTGTATTAACCCCCTGTCCGCCGTGTCCTGATGCACAAAAGGTATCTATTCTAAGATCGCTTTCTTTAATTTCAATATCTATATCATCTACCTCTGGCATAACTAGTACTGTTGCTGTTGAAGTTTGTATTCTTCCGTTTGATTCTGTTAATGGAACTCTTTGTACTCTATGAGAACCACTTTCGTATTTTAATTTGGAATAAACATTATCTCCCTTTATTTTAAATTCAACTTGAGAATAACCACCTGCAGTTCCTTCTTCTGCATTTAATTCTTCTATTTTCCAACCATTTTTTTCTGCATAATATGTGTACATTCTATATAAGTCACCAGCAAAAATATTAGCCTCATCCCCTCCTGCTGCTCCACGTATTTCTACTATAACATCTTTACCGTCATTAGGATCTTTAGGAAGAAGCATTACTTCAAAATCCTGTTCCATTTTTTTTCGCTTTTCTTCGTTTTCGTTATATTCTGCTTTAGCAAATTCTAACATGTCAGAATCTTTCATAAGTTCTTTTGCTGTTTCTATATTATTTAAAATTTTTTTATACTCTTGGTATGCATCGTAATTTTCTTTTAACTGCGCTTCTTCCTTACTTAAAGCAGTGGTTTTTTTTATATCACTTAAAGTTTCAGGGCGTGTTAATTCATCTACAATCTCATTATACCTTTTTTCTATATTTTCTAATCTTTCTATCATTTTATCTCTCCTTAAATTAATATTAAATTAAATTTTTAATTAGAGAGCTATAATTCATCTTCTATTTCTTCATCATCTACAATTGATAAATCTTCTAATTCATCATCGTCATCTAAGTCTACTTCATCATCAGTAATCTCTACGCTATCTTCACTATCGCTAGATTCATCACTATCTTCATCTTCATCATCTGCATCGTAGTCTTCTAAATCTATGTCGTCTTCATCTTCGTCATCTAATACTATCTCTACTTTATGTTTTTCTTTTAAATCCCAGCAAGCATTATCAAGTAAAATAAATCTTTTATCTGTTGTAAGTGAAGTGTAAAAATCTCCTATTTTACTTTGATACTCTTCGTCGCTAAGTTCAAGTAATTCACATATTTTTTTAAATATTGTAGGTGTATTCAATGCTTTCTTATTCTCTCTTAATATCATTTCTGTTAAATCTGTATAAGATAAAACCTCTAATTCTTCTTTTTTCATTTCATTTAATTTCATAAAAAACTCCTTTCACATTGATGTTGGTATATCAATTATAAGTAGGTTAAGCATTTCTTTTATTATGTTATTACACAATTTTATAACGCTTACCCAATCATTTAAATTTGTTTTATCATCTAAACTATCTATATGATTATTTTGATAAAATGAATTCATGAATATACATAAATTATATATATACTCGGCTATAAAACTTGGCTTAAACTCTTTAAGTGCTAAAGTTATATATTCGAAATAATCGAGTATACCAATTCTTAAATCTCTATCATAATTATTATATATTTTATTACTTAAATTATTTATATTTGATTCATATTTCTTTACTATTTTATTCATTCTAAGATAAGTATATAAGATATATGGACCTGTTTTACCTTGCGTATCACTAAATTTATTTATATCAAATATATAATCTTTATCACGACTATTTTGTAAATCAGCAAACTTTAATATCGAATTTACTATTTTTTTAATATTTTCACTATCCATATTTTTATTAGATTCTTTTTTAGATATGAATATATCTTCTACATTTTTAAATAAGATATCTAGTTTTGGTGTTTCTCCACTTCTTGTTTTATATGGTTTACCATCAAGTCCATTTATTGTTCCATGTGTTAAGTGAATAAGTTTAGTATTATCTACCATTCCACTTAATTTAGCAACTCTAAACACCTGTTCAAAATGCATGGCTTGCCTAGAATCAGTTACATATAATATATAATCAGGATTAAAATCTTCAATTCTTTGATAAAGTGTGCCTAATTCTGATGATTCATATAGATATGCACCATTACTTTTTTCAAATATTAAAGGTGGGTATTCTATTTTGTCATTTGGATCGTTTATATAAACTACCTTAGCGCCTTCACTATTTTTAAGTAGTTCTTTCTTTATTAAGCATTCCTTTACTTTAGGTATATAATCATAAGCATCTGATTCAGATAACCAGTAATCAAATGATATATCCAAGTATTCATATAATCTTTTGATATCTTTAATCGATATATCACATATTACACGCCAGTAATCTAGATAATTTTTTTTCTCTTGTACATCTTTTATAATTGATGCGCAAATTTTTTTAACCTCTTCATCTTCTTTAACTAAAGCACTCATAAGTGGATATTCTTTATTTAGATATTCGAGTGTTATATCTTGTGGCTTAAGATTATCCCTTAATGCTGCATATATAACTTCACCAATAGGTAGTCCTATATCTCCTAGATGTACATCTGATATTGTTTTATGTCCAACATAGTTTATTATTCTTTTAATAGACTCACCTACTATAGCAGGTCTCATATGTCCTACGTGTAATGGCTTAGCAACATTAGGTCCACCGTAATCAAGTACATAAGTATTAACCTTATCTAGCGTATTAAGACCAAATTTAGGTGTATTTGCCATACTTATTAGTGAATCATTTATGAATTTATCACTTACTATTATATTTATAAATCCAGGAGGGCAAAAAACAACACTTTTAAAATAGTTATCAAAGTCACTCATTTCATTTACTTTAGATACTATTTCCTCGCCTATTTCTTTTGGAGATTTGTGATATATTTTTGCAAGATTAAATACTTGATCGACTTGATAGTCACACAAATCTAATCTATTAGACTTTTTTACTTTTAATTCTTCATTATATCCAAGGCTTTTTGAAGCAATGGTTAATATATTACTTAATTTATCTAATATCATAAATCCTCCATTTCTAGAATGTATTTAAATTTATTTCCTTCTAGATAATAGTCTATCTTTATTAGATCCTTACTTATTACAATGTTTTTAGTAATAGTTTCAAGTTCAAATTTTTTTAAGAGAGATAAACTATACTCAGATATTGTATCCTTATTCTTATCAAAAATCAAGTCTATTTTATATTCATCACAAGATCTATTCATTTCTATTCTATTATCGAGTATTAAAAGCGTTACTGTTATATTATTTTCTTTATAAATTATTTTATTTTTATTTCTTATACCAGATGTATTTATAGTTATATTTTCATCTTCTGATATAATACTTGCTTTTAAATTAATCTTCGCCATACACATCTCAAACATTATAGCATATTTTTTTCTCTTTTGCACTCTATTTTAATATTTTTTAATAATACTATAAATTTAAAACATTTTTTATTTAAAAATAAAAGGATTTAGTCATCTAAATCCCTATACCACTTAACTTATTAATTTATTAATTTCTTCTATAGATAAATTTGTCACTTTTGATATAACATCAGAACTTATATTTTCTTTAAGCATATTTTTTGCTATTTCTATAGTGTTTTTGCTTATTGCATTATCTATCTTTTCTTCTAGTATCTCTTTTTCAAATAATCTATAATTGTATGCTCCCATTACATCATCATCACTATACTTCTCGATTCT
>CANRAT010000012.1 GCA_947628685.1 uncultured Bacilli bacterium | reverse complement strand
TGATATTTTACTGAAATTAAATTTTTACGCGTAAAAATTTAAAAACTGTATTTTTTATATTTAAATATATCAAAAACGATGATTTTAAAAAATTTCTTTAAATTTATTATATTTTAATAATTTTTTCTAATACTAATAAAAGGTTAGGTGATTTCATGAAAAAATTTAAAAAACTGATAAAAATTTTAACAGTTTTAACAGTAATATTTATGTTTACATATTTTGGTGTATATTTCATCGCATCACTTACGAATAAACTTGATATTAGTATGTCAAATGGTTATTATTTATACGATAAAGATGAGCGATTAATTAATGGTACTAGCGATCAATGGATAAAACTTGATAACATATCAGATTATTTAATAGATGCGACAATAGCAATTGAAGATAAAAATTTTTACAAACACCAAGGATTTGATTATTTAAGAATTGCAAAATCACTTTACGTAAACTTAATTAATAGAAAAACTTTACAAGGAGCATCAACTATAACTCAACAATATGCAAAAAATTTATTTTTGGAATTCGATAAAAATTGGGAGAGGAAATTAAAAGAAGCATGGCTTACAATAAGATTGGAAAGTCAATATAGTAAAGATGAAATATTAGAAGGATACTTAAATACCATAAACTATGGTGGAGTTTATGGTATTGAAAATGCAAGTTACTATTATTTTAATAAAAGTTCACATGATTTAACTCTTGCCGAAGCATCTATCCTAGCAGGTATTCCTAAATCTCCATCAAATTACTCTCCTATTTTAAATTTAGAAAATTCTAAAAAAAGACAATATTTAGTTCTAAAAGCAATGGTAAATAATAATTTTATTACTGATGAAGAGATGGACGACGCATATAATACTGTTTTATCTTTTCATGGATATTTAGAAAACAATAATTTAAAAACTTTAAGATATTTTCAAGATTCAGTAATGGACGAATTAAAGTCATTAGATCTTCCAACTTCTTTTCTTGAAACAGGTGGGATTAAAATATATACAACACTAGATATGAACGCACAAATTATTTTAGAAGATGCAATTAATAATAATGTTACCATAGATGATATGGAACTTGCAAGTATTGTAATGGATCCAAATAGTGGCGAAGTACTTGCTCTTGCAGGAGGAAAGGATTATAGTAAAAGTCAGTTTAATAGAGCTTTATATGCAAAAAGACAGGTAGGTTCTACTTTAAAACCTTTCCTTTATTATTCAGCACTCGAAAATGGATTCACTGAATCAACTACTTTTACTAGTGAAGAGACTACTTTTGTATTTTCCGATAATCAAACATATAGTCCATCTAATTATAATAATAGATACGGAAACAAAAATATTACAATGGCAGCCGCTATTGCATATTCTGAAAACATTTATGCAGTTAAAACACATCTATTTTTAGGTGAAGAAAATCTTGTTGAAATGCTTAAGAGAGTTGGTATAACATCAAACTTAGAAGCAATTCCTTCACTCGCACTTGGAAGTAAAGAAATTACTTTAAAAGAAATGGTTACTGCATATAGTACTTTTGCAAGTGGAGGTATGAAAATTTCTCCTCACTTTATTAGAAAAATAGAAGATTCTAATGGTAATATTCTTTATGAATATAAAGATGAAAAAGAACAAATATTAAATTCAAGTTTAGTCTATATTATGAATCAAATTCTTACTAGTACTTATAATTATAATTTTATTGATTATAACTATCCTACGTGTTATGACATAACTGCTAAACTTACTAAAAAATATTCTATTAAAACCGGTACAACCGATACTGACCATTTAATATTTGGATATAACAAAGATGTTGTAGTTGGCATTTGGAGCGGATATGACGATAATCACGAAACTATGGCAGGTGATGGTAAACAAATTAAATATATGTGGGTAGATATTGTAGAAAACTATAATAAAGATAAAGAAGATTCTTGGTATGAGATGCCAAACAATGTTGTTGGAGTTTTAGTGAACCCTATTAGTGGTGAAGTTGCAAATGAAAATACTAAAAATCCTACTATGTTTTATTATATTAAAGGTACAGAACCTACTTATAATGATACCACTTTGGATTCACTAATTCCAACAATAAAAATAGAATAAGTTATTTTAACTTTATACTAATTACTTTTGTTATTACATCTATGTATGTAAAAGATCTAGTACCCAAATTTGTATCGACTAAAAAAACATAGTCATATAACTCTTTTATCTTCGCTTCATATTCTTCATATTTATTTCTTCCTAAATTATATTTTATTGAAACAACATCTCCTATGTGCTCTAACAAATCCTTTTTGACACTTGATATTGTCATCTTGGATACCCCATATACATAGTTCCTTTAGTTATAATACCACCTATCCCCTCTTTACCATATTTAGTACTAGAAATAATATCTTTAAGATCTATATCTTTATTTATATCAGATAAACTCATACGACTTGCAATTATTGCAGGATCTAATGCGTGTATGTTTATTCTTTTTGGACTAGATGCAAAGTTAGCCCCTGCTTTTATTAATTCTTCATAATCCGACTGACATGCACCTGCTATTATAATAAGTTTATCATGGCTTTTTTCAAAACGTCTTGCTTCTTTTACTGCTTTTACAAAATTAAGACTATTTTTATAACTATTTATATCGTTTATACTACCTTTTTTCTTATAATATGCATCATGACCTGTAATTACTAAAATACTTGGATTATATTCTTCCAAATATTCTCTTATTTTTTTTGGAACTTCTTCTTCGTCAACACAAAGTCCCATAGCCATTAAATTTACATTATTATAATATTTTAAACATCTATCTAGATATTCACTATCCCCATCTATATGTAGAATTTTACCAGGTAAATAAAAGTAATCATCACGGTCTAAGTTAGTACTATCTTTTATTCTTTCAACGACATCAGAATCATCACTTTCCTTAAAGTCTACTTTAACTAAATCTTCGATATCACTATCTGCATAAAGCCTTATATTTGCGCCTTTTAAATAGCAAATATTATCTTCAATACTTATAACTTTAAATATCATATCATTTTTATGAGATGTACGTGTTACAAAATCGCCTACTTTTATATCCATATCATCACCAGTAAAGTATATGTATTATATTTTTATCTAGAACTTGTAAAAATATTAATTTTGTGTTATGATGTATTTAGCAAGAGAATTTGCATAAAATAAAAAGGGAATACTTAACGCTCTATACTTGAGTACTCACCTAATATTTTTGGTTGTACTTAATCTAGATTAGATTGAGTACTTTTTTTTACTTTTCATTATCATTTAAATAATAAAAGGATAAGTAAAATGATGATAATGATTAAGGATAATATTAATAAATCCTTTTTATTCATCAACATCACCTCCTTTAGGAGGCAAGTACTCAAAACGAAATTTATTCCCTATATAAATTATACTATAAATCTATATTATAAAACAAGCGAACAGATTAATTTTTTATAAGTATAATATTTAGAAGATATACAACAATAATAGTGGTGAATAGTATGTTAATATATATATTTATTCTTATATCTAAAATTGTTGAAAATGCACTTTCTACTTTAAGACTCATAATAGTGGCTAACGGTAAGAAAAAATTAGGTGCCCTATTAAATGGTATGATCGCACTCGTTTGGATATTTGTAACAGGTATCGTAATAATTGATATCAATAAAGATATTTTAAAAGTAGTATTTTTTGTAATAGGATCTATTATAGGCTCTTATTTAGGTAGTGTAATAGAAGAGAAAATCGCTCTTGGGTGTAATATGCTTATATGTGTAATTAAAGAAAAATATGAAAATACTTTAAAAGAAAAATTAAAGAATTACAAAATAACAACTATCTGTGAAAAAAATAATAATACATCTATCCTTTTCATTTTCTTAAAAAGAAGAGAATCTAAAAAAATTAGTAAGATAATTAAAAGTATAGATAAAGATTCTTTAATATTTATTGAAAAAGCAAAAACTTTAAGCAATATAGTCTAATGTAATATAAATAAATGACCTAATATAATAAACTATATTAGGTGGTTTGATGAAAAAATGGTGTCGTGGTAGAGGGCTTTGGTGGATACTGTTAATTGGATTTAGTCTACTTTTATTTTATCAATTAATACTTACTATATTTATATTTACAAGATTTAATTTCTTTTTAATCTTTGTTTTTCTATTCTTAATATTCTTTTCTTTCTTTAGAATTTTATGGTAAAAAATCAATTTTTAACAATTGATTTTTTATATTCTTCAATAAGTTCATGACTTTTATATAATTTATCTATTTCATTTCCTATTTTTATACACATATTAAATTCAGTATCGTTAAATTCTATTTTAGATGGCATAGTTATAAGTATGAAAAATAGTTCTATTTCATATTTTTTTAATGGATATACACGTTCATATCTTTTAAGTAATTCTATAAAATCAAAATCTACAAAATGGTTATTATATAAATTATATAAGTCAAATACAGGTATATCTATTTTAGATTTATCCCAACTAATTAAATAATTATTTTCATTTCTGATATAATGAGATAAAGATAAATTATTATGCACAATAGTCATTCTCATCTTATTTAATCCTTTAGTTGTTTCTAACCAATCGTTAACATAAGATGCTCCTATTTCTATTGATTTAAAAATGGCATCTATATTTCTTGCAAGTAAATATTCGCTTGGAGACATAAATACTTTTTCATCTATAATAGATATTATATCTGTATAGTATTCTTTTAAATATTCATAATTATTACTCAAATCTTCATAAATTTTTTTATACTCATCTTCTGTTATGCTTTTATAATGTGTAGTTTTACTGTGTAAAAGAGATACTAAATCTATTAAATCTACTATTTTTTGTTCTTTTGGTATATCAGTATCCATCTCATACTTTGATATTATATATTCTTCTTCACTTAATATATCAGGATAATAATTAAAATTTCTTGTATTTAAATAATTATAAATATAATCCTTATTTTTATTTTTTTTTATAGCCACTTTCCCTATATTAGTATCAGCAATAATTACATTACCAATTTTTTTATAACTTAAAGCTCTTATATCATTTTTTTTTAATAAATCGCTAATCTCTTTCATAATTATTAGGTATAATTATTTTATCTCCTAATTGTAAATTACTTAAATCATTATATTTTTTTAATTCATCTAGTGATACATTATATTTCTCCATTATACTATCTAGAGTATCACCATCTCTTAAGATAAATACATTATATGTAACATATTCATTTTGAGAACTAAACTGACTAAATATTGAATTAATCTTTTCTTCTACTTCACTACTTTCATCAACAACTTCTTCTTTAACTTCTTCAGGTTCTATACATCTTTCTTCTTCTTTTACCTCTTCTATTTCTTTCATTTCTTCTTCCTCGCTTTCTAATACTTCTCTTACTGGAGTTACATCGACTAACTCATCTACTTCTATTAAAGGTTTATCTGTTAGGTGATCTACTAACACATCTATTGAAACAGAAAGAACATTATTATTTACTATTTCATAGTAAAAATCATCTATATCTATTGTTGCTTTAGAAGTATCAAATCTATCATCCATTATTATTTCAAATGGAAGTGTTATATCAAAAGGCTCAACAGTTGTACTATTATCACTTATTTTATATTCTCCACTTATTATAAAATCTCCACTTATTGTATCATCTTTTAAATTTAATGTATTTTCTAAAGATATACTAGTTATTTCACTTAGATTAGTTTTAAAAATCACATCTTTTTTAAAAGGTATTATATTTTTCATAAACATCTCCTATCAATTAATGTTATGTAAAATTTTTTTAAATATGAATCATTTACACTTATAACTATAACTTTCATATTGTTTTTTTACTTCTTTTTTAGTTTTTGAATCTATTTTGCCACTTAATTCTGATACTATTTTATTATCAATAATTATTAGATTATATTCATCTTTATATTCTTCTACATCTTTAAAATAACCTTCTGCTTCACTACTTGTTTTAAATATCATAGTATCTTTTGATTTATATGTATTATCCTTAAAGTTAAATGTAATACTATTTTTTATTTTTATATCATCATAAGTCTCTTCATAAGTACATTTTAATTTATTTCCACAACCTGTCGTTAGAATTATTACTAAAATCATTATTATTTTCTTCATAATAGATTATCACCAATAAATTATATGAATATATAAAAAAAATAGAAATAAATTTTATTAATTCTATAATTTCTAGTGTGAAGTAAATTTTACTTTCAAATTATTTCTTATTTTCAAAAATATTTAATTCGTACTAATAACGCTTTAGAGCAACTTAATCAAATGTTTTTGATTCGGCTTAGCCTATTCGGAAAGCCGGAGCCACCCCGTTGGTATTAATAGCATTACTGGTGTCATAACTACCAGTAGTAATAACGTTGCCGAAAAAATGAGCATAATTAGAACGAGCCGAGCGCAGCCACCATCTAGTTGCTACATCATTATAATATTTAATAGCGCCCCCATAACTGCTTGTTGTTACATTTTGTCCTTTATAATAATCTAGTTGCCTTGTGTTTTCCCATGCAGTATCATTCGATATTGTGTTTGAACTTCCATTCTCCCACACTTCATGTGGTGAGAGTAAGTATATTTTATCTGTTGTTTCAAAGTTTGTTGTTTCTGTTGAAGTATTTCCATGTCCTGATATTACCTTTGTATCTTTTATGCCTTTTTTTAATTCTTCTGGCAATGCATTATATATTGTTCCACTACCCGCTTTTCCATCTATAACATTTAAATACTCTCTCATTGCGCTAGCAGGCCATCCTCCTACATTTGTTGCAGTTGAATTCATGTTATGTGTAGTTATTATATCTACAAACTCTATTACAAAGCCACATGCCGTTTCAGAAAAATCTTCTCCTCCACAACCATCTTCTTCATTATTAGAAACATTCGCTAATCTTACTGTAAATGATTGATTGTTAAATTCTTCTCCATTTAATACTATTTCTTTTTCTTCACCTATATTACCCTTATATACATCTGCTTTACCTGCTCTTACATTCGCTATTATTGTAGGCCATGGATCATCAGCAAATGATGGTGTTTCATTTGAATTACTTCCATATATATTAGATAGTACATCTTTTTTTACACTATCTAACATTATTTGTCTACTTGTTAAAATTGATAATACCAAAACTATTAAAATAATTGCTAAAACAAGTATCATATACATTATTGTTGATATAGCAAAACCTTTATTATTTAGTTTCATATCCTCACCTTATCCTAGAATAATTATATATTAATATTTGAAATAATTCAAGTAAAAAAGTTTAGAAATTATCTAAACTATTTTACAACTATATTTACGAGTTTTTTAGGTATAACTATTACTTTAACTATTTCTTTATTTTCTATATATATCTTTACATTATCTATTGATTTAGCAAGAGTTTTCATATCTTCTTCACTAGTATTAGATTCTACTTCTATTTTACCTCTTACTTTTCCATTTACTTGTACTACCATTGTGTATGTATTATTTTCAAGTTTAGTATTATCATATTCTGGCCAACTAGAATTGATAAACATTTCACCTAAAGAGTACATTTCATTTAATTCTTCTGTTATATGAGGCGCTACTGGATTAAGTAAGTGCAAGAAAGTTCTATAATCTTTTAATGATACACTATCTAACTTTTCTAATTCATTAAGTAATATCATAAGAGCAGATACTGCTGTATTATATTTAATACTTGTTAAATCATCTGTTACTTTTTTTATTGTTTGATTCATAAGGATTTCTGTTTCTTTAGAATATTCTTTATTTTGATTTAATTTAGTACCAAGTCTATATACTCTATCAAGAAATTTTTTACATCCTTTAAGACCATTTTCACTCCAAAGAGCATCTTTCTCATAATCACCAATAAACATTTCATAAGTACGAAGTGCATCCGCACCATATTCTTTTATGATATCATCAGGATTTACTACATTACCTTTTGATTTACTCATTTTTTCTCCAGTTTCACCTAGAATCATTCCATGACTTACACGTGTCCAAATCATTTCTTTATTAGGAACAAGACCTATATTGTATAAAAATTGTACCCAAAATCTAGCATATAAAAGGTGACGGGCTGTGTGTTCCATACCACCATTATACCAATCTACTCTATTCCAATATTTCATGGAATCCATACTTGCAAATTCTTTTGTATTATGTGGATCCATAAATCTTAAGAAATACCAACTAGATCCTGCCCAGTTTGGCATAGTATCAGTTTCTCTTTTTGCTTTTTTACCACATTTAGGACAAGTAGTATTTACCCAACTTTCTATTTTAGCAAGTGGACTTTCACCATTATCTGTAGGTTCATATTCTGCAACATCAGGTAAAATTAAAGGTAAATCTTCTTCGTTCATTGGAACCCAACCACATTCATCACAATATATCATAGGTATTGGTTCTCCCCAAAATCTTTGACGAGAGAATATCCAATCTCTCATTTTATAATTATTAACAACTCTAGCTATATTCTTATCTACCAAATATTTTGTAATAGCATCCTTTGCTTCCTTTACACTCATACCAGTAAACTTTCCTGAATTTATAAGATAAGACTCTTTGTTTTCTAAATATTCACCTTTTTCATATGCACTACTTTTTATATCCCCACCTGTAATTACCTCTATGATATCTAATCCGTGTTCTTTAGCATATTCAAAGTCACGAGCATCATGAGCAGGTACTGCCATTACTGCACCAGTACCATAATCTCCAAGTACAAAATCTCCTAAAAATATAGGTACTTCTTTACCATTTACAGGATTAATTGCTTTAATTCCTTTAACTTCTACACCAGTTTTACCTTTATTAAGTTCTGTTCTATCCATATTAGATTTTTTCTTTGTCTCTTCTATATAGGCTAAAACTTCTTCTTTATTTTCTACTCTAGGCATTAATTCTTTAATAAGTTTTCCATCTGGTGCGATAACAAAAAATGTAATACCATAAATCGTTTCAATACAAGTTGTAAATATTGAAAATTTGCCTCCACCGACAATATCAATATCAACTTCAACACCCGTAGATTTACCTATCCAGTTTATTTGTCCTAATTTTACTTTATCTGCAAAATTAGTATCATCTAAGCCTTTAAGTAAATCTTCTGCATAATCACTCATTTTAAGCATCCACTGTGATTTTTCTTTTTGAACGACAGTACTACCACATCTTTCACAAACTCCACCTGCTGCATCTTCATTAGATAAAACTGTCTTACAATTTGGACACCAATTCACAGGAACAGTATCTTTATATGCCATACCATGTTTATAAAATTCTAGAAATTGCCACTGTGTCCATTTATAGTAATCAGGATCAGTTGTTGAAAATTCTCTTGACCAATCAAATGAAAATCCTAATGATTTCATTTGACCTTTAAATGTTTTTATATTTTCTTCTACTGCTTTTTTAGGATGTATATGATTTTTTATTGCATATTGTTCTGCAGGAGCACCAAAAGCATCCCAACCCATAGGATAAAGTACATTATATCCTTGCATTCTTTTAAGTCTTGCTAATGCATCTTGAGCAGTATAACTTCTAACATGACCTACGTGTAATCCTGAACCTGATGGATATGGAAATTCTACTAAGATATAGTAAGGTTTTTTACTACTACCATTTATTGCTTTAAAACTTTCATTTTCTTCCCAATATTTTTGCCATTTATTTTCTATTTTATTAAAATTATACATATATTTTCCTCCTTTTATACTTATATATCTTTTTTACTATAATATGTCCCTATTATGTGATATGACAATATTATTAGTAATAGAAGTGGTATTACTGACACTATTAATCCTAATATAAAATTATCAAATAAACAAACTATATATACTGTTGTAGATAATATAAATGAATTTGCTAAACAAACTTTATTTGCTATTTTTGCTAAATTCTTATCTGTTATTTTTACGTTGTATTTAATCTTCAAATATCTCATTTCTTTTCCTTCTGGAAATTTTTTTAGTACGCTCTTTCTTTTAAGTACAAATACAAAATAAAATAGATAAGCTACTAAAAATGTTATCAAATATATTATTAATTCTTTCATAAGCCTCCTAATATAAAAACTCACAATCCATAAGGACGTGAGTTTTACGTGGTACCACCTTAATTTGTTCTTTATAAGTTTATCGCACTTCCATACGTAATCTGCTCCAAAGTAAGTTCATAATGTTTATTTAAAGTTTCCACCAACCACTTTATCTCTATAAAATAAATTAATTATTACTACTCTTTTTCTTCGCATTAATAAATAATTACTAATATTATATTACACTTCTCCAATATATTCAAGTAGTTTTAATAACAATTCAATATATTTTTTTTCTAAATAATCTTTTCCAGCGCCAAGTTTTCTTATTTCTATTCTCTTTTTCTTTAAATCAAGACTATTTGAAAACATTATATCATCTATTCTTTGTTTTACTACTGTTTTTATTGGAAGGTCACTTATAATCTCTGTTATATCATCTCTAATTATTCTAAGTGCCTCTATTTCTATATCATTACCTTTACATATAACTGTCAATTGGGCATTTGTAGGTATATCGTTTACTTCAATTATTAAATCTGTATCATCTTTATAATGATTGTTAGAAATTTGCTTACTAGATAAATATGTAGATATTATAGAAGTAGGTTTTGTATTTTTAAATCTTATTTTATAATTTCTTTTTTCTGGAATAACACCACTTTTACCTGCAACAGGTAAGATAGTTAATTTATAATTATTTTTTTGATACACAAATTCTACATTTGTTATTAAAAATTCAGTTCTTAAATAATTATTTGTAATTCCATCATCTTCATATATACTATATGTATTACTATCTCCAGGAAAAACTTGTATTTCCAGGTTAGTAGGAGATGATGTATCATTGTTATTTGTAATTGCTAGTGGTATTATGGCTCCAGCTTTAACAAAAACAGGATATTCTTGATCTCTATAAAATGATGTATATTTTCTATTACCTTTATATTGTTTGCCTGTAAAATAACCATACCAAGTTCCATCTGGAATGTATATTTTTTGGATTACTCTATTCATTAGATATTCTTTTTTAGTAGTAATTGGGCTTACCAAAAATGTTGAACCAAAGAAATATTCGTCTTTATATATTGAATCATAAAGTACTGGATATCTATAATATATAGGTTCTATTATTGGTTTTCCATATTTATGATATTTATAACTTTCTGTATATGTATATGGTATTAATTGATGTCTTAAGTTCAAAAACTTTGTAGTTATTTCTTTTACTTTCAATCCCCATTTCCAAGGTTCTCTTTTATAAAATTTACCACTATCTGAACCTAATCTTAAGATTGGTGAAAATACTGATAATTGCACAAAACGAGTAAATAATTCTCCATCTTCAATACCACCAGAACTACCTCCTACATCATGACTAAAGAAACTTATTCCCATATTAGATGCAGATGCATTAAATGATGGTATTTTTTTTAATGTATCCCAACTTACATCTGACTTACCTGCATAAAGTATTGGATATCTATGTGATGCCATATGTGAATTTCTAGCAGTTATAATAGGCCTTATATTATTTTTGAATGAATTATAATACAAAAAATGTTTTAAAATAGTTAATCTATCTAAATCTTTTTGATCAAATGTATTTATAGAATATAAACTTACTCCCATTTGATTTAAAGGTTCTATTAATAGTTTTAAAAATGCATCTACTGTTTTAGCATCAAATAGATTAAAAGGTATATTTCCATCTTTATCGGTATATAAATAATTTTTTAATTTATTAAATATATCGCTACCACTTTTAAACATTTTATAGTTTTCTATTGCAAGTCCAAGTTTTATATTTTTTGATTTTACATATTCAATAATAGGTATTGGATTTTTAAAATAGTCATTAAACGCAAAACTACTTTCTTTTTCCCAGTTATTTAAAATAAATACTGATATAGGTATGTTATTATCTTCAAATTTTTTTATTAAATGTGCAACTTCAAAATCGTTATAAGCGTCTTTTTTATCCCACCAATTCCCTAGAGTATAGCGCGGTATTAATGGAGGATATCCTGTTATCATAAAATAATCATTTAAACAATAATAAAAATCCGTATTATAAAGGAAAACATATATATCTATTCCTTTTGTATCTCTTTTTTTAAATGTTCCATTTTCAAGTATTATATTTGAATTTGAATCATCAATACTAGCAAATCCATCTAATGAATATAAACTTTTTTTCAAAGTTCTATCCTTAGTATCATCAAGTCCAAATACACTTGCATCAAAATTCCTTATTTCAGGATGGTTATAGTACCACACTTTATCTGTATGATTAAGTGCTATTTTAAGATTTTGAGTAGGAGATAATTTAGTACCTTTAAAGTTCTTTTCTTTACTATATGTTAATGAAAAATATTTTGTAATTATATTAAGTTCACTATTAGTTTCATTAACACGGAATATAGGCTTTTTAAAATTTCTATACCATACAAGTTCTGTTGGGGCATCTATAAACACACCATTTTCATTATATTCAAGTCTTACTAATCTTTCTGTTAGAACTGTTATTCTGTATTTTTGGCCCTTTAAAACACACTCATTATTTGGAAGTGCTTTTTTATAGTTCAGTTTAAATTGTTCCCCTAACTCATACATAGTATCACACCTTTATTCTAAATATAATTATAACATAATTTTTTACAATATAAAAGTAGAATATTCATTCTACTTAAATTTTAATAATTATTTGCTTTTCTTTCAAAGTAACTTTGTGGATGACTACATACAGGACAAACTTTTGGAGCACTCTTACCTATTACTATATGCCCACAATTACGACAAATCCAAATTGTATCTCCATCACTTGAAAATACTAATTCATCTTCGATATTTTTAAGTAATTTTTTATATCTTTCTTCGTGCTCTTTTTCTATTTTAGCAACTTCTTCGAAAAGATACGCAATGTGATCAAAACCTTCTTCTTTAGCAGTTTCAGCAAATCCTTTGTACATATCTGTCCACTCGTAATTTTCGCCTTCAGCTGCTGCTTTTAAATTATCTTCAGTTGATTTGATTTCTCCACCTTCTAATAACTTAAACCACATTTTAGCATGCTCTTTTTCATTATTAGCAGTTTCTTCAAATATAGCAGCTATTTGTTCATATCCATCTTTTTTAGCCTTGCTAGCAAAATAAGTATATTTATTTCTAGCCTGACTTTCACCGGCAAATGCAGCCATTAAATTTTGTTCTGTTTTACTTCCTTTTAGTTCCATACTATTCTCCTTCTATATCTAGAACATATTGTTCTGATTACAATTATAGTATAGCACATTTAGAATTAAAAATAAATATTTTATTAGTAAAGTTTTTGTGAACAAATTTCTCATCACATTATTTTTTAAAATTACCTATTATATCTAATATTACTGCAATTAACTCTATTAATATAGTTAAAGCAAAAAGAACTGAATAAATTCAGTTCTTGTTACCTAATGTATTAAACATCTATAGTAGTCTATGTACCCAGTAACATAAGTACATTTATATTATACCTAATCTTCAATTTTATATTCATATGATTTAACATTAATTGCAATACCAATTACTAATATATATGAAATTATATAAATCATAAGCATTAATATTACAATATTAGATAAACTTCCATAAAACAAATCGTAATTTGCAAAATGATTTATCCAAAATGAAAATATCTGTATAACTATTATCCAAGATATCGTTGTAAATATCGCACCGCGTGTCGTATGCCTGCTTAGAATTTTCCAATCTGGAGCAATTGTATAAATTAATTTAACATTAAAAAATATTACAAATATTGAAAATGGCCATTTTAGTGTCAAAAATAAACTGCGCAGTAAATTTGATAAAGATTCACTTGGTATATATGTTAAAAACATATTAAGTATTTTTCCACCAAATCCCACAAATCCCAACATAAATATAAAAAGTAGTATAATTAATATAATTATGAATATAGCTTTCATTCTTCTTTTCAAGTAATTAGAATTTGGAAATCCATATAGATTGTTACTTACAACTATTATTGCATCTGCACCATTACTTGCTAAAAAAAAGCCAATTATCATAAATATTCCTATATTCATATTAAAACCTCTGCCTATTATATAATCTGATAATACATTTGAAACATTACTTGGCAGAGATGTATTAAGTAAATTTATAAGTGAGTCTGTATTTATTGAAAATTTAGATGCAATAACTCCTATTAAAGTAAGTATTGGAAATGCAGATAAAACCAAATAAAAGGCTAAGTTACCCGGAAGATATGACATACTAGGGGTATTTATTATTTCATATAATTTTTTAAAGTATCTTTTTATTCTTTTCATGAATTACTTCTCATTTATATGTATTAATCCCTTAGAGACCTCTTCTAATGCTTTACCAATATTTTTAACAGATTTATAATCATTTAATTGATAATAGTCTTTCTCTTCCATTTCTTTTACTCTTTTTGAAACTATATTAACTAGCAAAAATTTTGAACCTACTACATTAAGTAGTTTATCTATTGATGGATATATCATAAATTCGCCTCCTAATCTCTATACTTAGAATACAATATATTTACACCAAATACAAGCATTATACAAAAACTTGACATTTTTTTACATTATTTTATTATATCTAATATTAATTTTGGTTTTTCTTTTAATTCATCTTCTATTATAAAACATGATAATATTTCACTAATACTTATGTCTTTATCGCTCAAATATACTTTAGCAAGTTCTTCTTCCTTTTCAACATAATCTCCTACTTTTTTATTTAATACGATTCCAACTTCATAATCAATTTTATCTTCTAATGTACTTCTTCCTGCACCTATTTGTTTAGCAATTTCTCCTAATTTTAATGCATTTATCTTATTTACATAACCTTTTTTATCACTTCTTATTGAAAATACTTTATCAGATACTTTTATACTATTTATATCTCCACTTTGAGCTTTTACTAATTCCTCAAATTTTTTATATGCTTCTTTGTTATTTAATTGTTTAAATAATAATTTTTGAGCATCGCCATTTGGTATTTTCTTTACCGCACCTATTATTATTGATGCAAGTGTGATTACAACTTCTAGTAAATCACTAGGACCTTTACCATTTAATGTATCAATAGCCTCTAATACTTCAAGAGAATTACCTATGGCATATCCAAGTGGTTCTTCCATATTAGTTATTAGACAAATAGTTGGCTTTCTATACGCATTTCCTATTTTTACCATTTTTTCTGCAAGTTTTTTAGCATCATCTAAGTTTTTCATTAATGCGCCATTTCCAACTTTTACATCTATTAAAATTATATCTGCTCCACTTGCTATTTTTTTAGACATTACACTTGAGGCTATTAGGGGAATAGAATCTACTGTTCCCGTAACATCTCTAAGTGCATATATTTTTTTATCTGCTGGAACTAAATTTGCTGTTTGGGATACTAAAGCAATATTTATTTTATTAACTTGATTTATAAATTCTTCTTCACTTAACTTAGTATTAAAACCTTTAATGGATTCAAGTTTATCTATTGTTCCTCCAGTATGTCCTAATCCTCTTCCACTCATTTTTGCAATTTTTATTCCAAGAGATGCAAGAAGCGGGGCAAGTACGAGTGTTACTTTATCTCCAACGCCACCTGTTGAATGTTTATCTGCAATTATTCCATCTATTTTGCTTAAATCTAAAACATCTCCACTTTTTACCATGATATCTGTTAAATCGATAATTTCTTTATCAGTCATACCATTTAAAAGTATTGCCATAAGAAGTGCGCTCATTTGATAATCCTTAATGCTTCCTTCTAAATAGCCATTTATAGTAAATTCCAATTCTTCTCTTGAAAGTTCTTTAAACGCTTTTTTTCTATTTATTACATCTATAATTGTCATATAATCACCTATTATTAGTATATCATATTTTTTAATCAAAAGAAAGTAGTCTATTCTTCTACTTTCTTACTTGATAAAAACGTAACTTTTTCTGCAACGATTTCAACAAACTGTTTGTGAGTTTCATCGTCAAACTCAACATTTCTAGTTTGAATTCTACCCTTTATTCCCACTAGATCACCTTTTTTGCAATACTCTGCTGTATTTTCAGCTATTCCCTTCCACAAAACGCATGAAATAAAGTCAGTATCATATTCACCTTTTGAATTTTTAAATGATCTTGGTACTGCTAAAGTTATATTAGAAACTTTGCCTTTTTCAGTTTCTTTTAACTCCGGGTCTTGTACTATTCTTCCAACTAAAACTGCTTGATTAAGCACAATATTTACCTCCTTTCGAGGTAATAGTATCATAACTTTAAATTATAAGCAAATATACGTTTTTGATGAATTGTATCTATATTTTTTCAAGTTTTAAATTTTTGCGCGTAAAAATTTAATTTCTGTTAAATTCCCTAAACAATTCATCAATTTTGATATTTTTAAAAATAATTTTTAAGTAAAGCATTAAGTTCTACAGCATATTCCATTGGAAGTTCTTCTCTAAATCTATCGATAAATCCCATTATTAATAATTCTTTTGCCTTTTCTATAGTAAGACCTCTACTCATTAAATAAAACAGTTTATCTTGACTTATCTTTGACACAGTTGCTTCATGATTTATATTAGATGAATTATTTAAAACTAAATTATCTGGAACTGTATCACTTCTAGATAAGGAATCTAATATTATAGTATCACATTTTACTGTACTTTTAGAATTAATAGCATCTTTTACTATTTTAACTTTACCTCTATATGTTGCATCGCCACCATTTGATGCGATGGATTTGCTTATTATTTCACTTGTAGTATTTGGTGCTAAATGTATCATACGGGCTCCTGCATCTTGTATTTGATCTTTTGTTGCAACTGCAATTGATATACATCTGCCTTTAGCAAACTGTCCTTTTAATATACAACTAGGATATTTCATATTTACTTTAGAGCCTATATTTCCATCTATCCATTCCATAAGACCATTTTCTTCTACTATTGCTCTTTTAGTAACTAAATTATAAACATTATTTGACCAATTCTGGATCGTTGTATATCTACATTTAGAATTACGCCCTACATATATTTCTACTACTGCTGCGTGAAGTGAATCTTCCGTATATGTAGGAGCCGTACAACCTTCCATATAGTGAAGTTCTGAATCCTCATCTACTATTATTATAGTTCTTTCAAATTGTCCCATATTTACACTATTTATTCTAAAATAACTTTGAAGTGGTCTATCTAATTTTGTATGTGGTGGGATATATATGAATGTTCCACCACTCCATACCGCACCATTTAGTGCGGTATATTTATTTTCATCATATTTTACGAGTTTATTAAAGTATTTTTCAAATAAGTCTGGATATAACTTTAAAGCAGTATCAGTGTCACAAAATATAACATTTTTATTCCTTAGTTCATCTAACATATTATGATATATAGATTCACTTTCATATTGCGCGCCTATTCCTGCTAGATATTTTTGCTCTGCTTCTATAATTCCAAGTTTATCAAATGTATCTTTAATTTCTTTTGGAACATTTTCCCAATTATTTTCGTTTTTTCCAACTTTTTTGTAATATGTTATATCATCAAAATTTATTTTTAATTCTGGTCCAAATGCTGGATTAGGAAGTTCTTCAAATTTCTGATAAGAATTTACCCTAAAATCTCTCATCCATTTTGGTTCTTTTTTTATTTTTGATATTTCTATAACTTTAGATTTACTTAATCCTTTTTTACTCATGGTGACCACCTATATAGTATTATACTAAATATTTTTGCAAATAAAAAGGAATTATTTTCCTTTTTTAAATTTTTTTGACTTTAACTTTTTCTTTTTGCTTCTTAGTTACACTCTTTAAATAATTTTCATTATCGAGTACCTCATTTCCATCATTAAATTCAACACCATTTTTTAATTTTGCAATAATCTTATGTGCTTCATTTTTTATATTAGGTTCTATATCTATTAATTTTGTTGGAAATATAGCGACTCTTTTATTATCTTTTATTTTTAGATATGAATTATTTATAAAATATAACATACTCATTGTTTCAACATAATCATATTTAAGTTCTGATTCAATGTCTATTGCTATTTTATTTACATCGTCAAGAACACAAAATCTCATTGGATATTCATTTATATTAGGTTTTAATAACTCCCCAACTTTTGAAAATGTACATATATACATTTCTGTAATATTAAACCTATCATCCATATTATCCTCTTTTCTCTAATTCTTCTTTCGTACCTTTCCAAGTTAAAAGTGCACAATTTTTTCTATTAGGTTGTTTAGATATATCTTCATATACAACTGCTTCTTCAAGTAACTTCTCATCATACTCCTTTTCTTCTATCATATTTTCAAAATTTTTTATAATTTTTAATGCATCTTTTATATTCTTTCCTATTAACGTTTTAATCATAATTGATGTAGAACTTGTACATATCGCACAGGCCTCACCATCGAATCTAATATCTTTTACTTTATCATTTTCTACTTTTATTTGTAAGTCTATTTGATCTATGCAACTTTTACTATTAGTACTTACTAAATTATATGTATTATCTTTTATTAATCCCCTATTTTTAGGATTTTGATAATTTTCTAGTATTATTGTTCTTTTCAATTCTTCATTCATATATATCACAATTATATTATATTATATATAAAATTAAATTGCAATTGTAATTTTTTTTAATGTAGTGAATATAGTTTTAATGTAGAAAGGATGAAAAGACATGGAAACACTTAAAGTAGGAACTAAGTCAAACCCTAATTCAGTTGCTGGAGCACTTGCTAATGTATTTAGAGAAAAAGGCAGTGTAGAAATACAAGCAATAGGTGCGGGAGCATTAAATCAAGCTATTAAAGCAATTGCGATTGCAAGAGGATTTGTCGCACCTAGTGGAAAAAATTTGGTCTGCATTCCAGCATTTACTGATATAGTAATTGATGGTGATGAAAGAACCGCTATAAAGTTAATTGTAGAGGCTAAATAGCCTCTTTTTATTATATTTTTTCTCAATTTGAATATAATAATATTAAGACTAACGGTACTTTTATCGGTGGAGTTCACTTTTACAATTTTTTTATAAAAAATTGTTGACATTGCTTAACTTTAATAGTATAATGTTAAATGTCTACTAATTGCGGGTGTAGTTCAATGGTAGAACTCCAGCCTTCCAAGCTGATAACGTGGGTCCGATTCCCATCACCCGCTCCAGTGGGAAATCTGTTCGAACTTTTCGAACATTGATATATATTTCATCTCTATTAAATAGAGATGATTTTTTTATAAAAATCCATATAAGATATTTTGGTATACTTATTAAATTTCTAATGATTAATTATTTTATAACAAGCGTAAAAATTTCCAAACACTGTCTGGTAAATTGATTCTTCATTATTTCAAAGACTACTAATTTCAATTCGATTTGAAATTATTCTTTGCAAAGGAAAAAAATTATGGAATATGCTTTAGTAGGTTATCAAATAGATTATTTACATCTACTTATACCTACTATATTCCAAATAAAGACGAATTAATTAATGAAATTGAGAAAGTTTTGATAGAAGCTGAAAAAGATGATATCGACAATTAATATTGTATCATCTTTTATTTTTTATTAAGTGGTCTTAATAATCGTTTTAAAAATCTTTTAGGACCACTAGAAGTTAGTTCATCTATTTGTCTATCAACTTGTTCCTTAGTTATAATATAATCTTCATCCATAGTTTTTTCAATTTCCCTTTTATCTTTTTCAGAACCTGATATTTGATATGTAATTCCCAATAGCATAGAATCCCTATCCAAATTAATACTACCTTTATAACCAAATTTTTGATCAAAGAATTTTCTTAAATAATTAATATATGTATCGTTTACATTAACTAAAGATGGACCTACTAAAGAATCTTCTTGTCCACTTATCCCTTTCAATTGTTTAAAATTAAACACATCTTGTGATAGAAAACCTAAATTAATAGAATTAATATCATTTTCATTTCTAGGATTAATTATGCCATTGTATAAATCATATATTCTATATAACTTATCTAGACCATCCACATCAAATATACTTGAAACTTCTTCATCATTCAAATAAGTTCTTGTTGGATAAATATTATCCTTGATTTTTCTACCACCCTCAAAATAAAGATAATAATTCATATGTGTAGAAAACTTAGAATAATAATCGCTTTGAGATTTTAAATCAACATTATTTTCTAACATTCTTAATTTTAAAAGCAAGTTAGTTAGCCTTATATTATCAAAATCTATACTTTCCAATAAACTATTAATTTTCTCTCTTGTAATAGTAAACCTTTGTTCAACCAAATCAGTAAGAACTATTTGATTAAATCTGCTAGATGGAGCAAATTGTTTTTGAATTATTGAATAAACAACACCATTTTGTCTTTTATCTATTACTCTGTTCGTTAATAACATATTCTCATCTATAGCAATTCCCTCTATTCTAGTAGCAGTAATTTTCAATAAACTAAAACTATCTGACGAAATGGATAAAATTATATGTTCCCCATTTAAATTTTCAAAACAAACGGTCCATTCGCCGGTTTTTCTTTCTATACTTTTTAAAGTATAACCTTCTAGCTGAGCTTCAAGTTCTTTTTTTATACATTCAATTTTTAATAGTTTACAATACTTATATGCCAATTCTAAATTTTCTAAATTTTTTTCAATATCCATCATAAGTTAAACCTCCCTCGATATCTATATTTTACCATAAAAATTAGATAATTTATAGTTTTTATAAGCGATTTCTTATATAATCCTAAATTTATCAGTTTTAACAATACCTATTCAATACAATATAAAATTTTTACTAATAAATATTGCAAATAACATAATTAGCGGTATAATTATATTAGTTGGTGATTATTACTATCTATCAATAAAGTTTAAAAGTTGTCCGACTTCAATCTTTATCGCTCCAAATTATATTTTAGTCAAACTTTTTAGTTTGATTTTTTTGATGCATTTATAAATTAATATTTTAGACAATATAAAAACTCGAGTAGAATTATATATATCTACTCAGTTTTCCACATATTAATAAACACTGTTTACTAACTATTATTTTTTATCTATGAACCATATATTACTTATATCACAACTATTACTTGAAGGTGCTGGATTAGGCATATCAAGTTTTATCAATGATGGAAGTTTAAATCCTGAACCAAAAGCAATACAAGTACCAGGTTGAAGTAGCTTAATTTTCTTTAATATTTCAATTGTTATATTTGGTACCATCTGTTTAATATATTCTACATCTGTAGGGTGTAACATTTTAAATATAAGGAAATTACTACACTGTGATAAAGCAGTTGTAGAAAGTTCTGATGGTCTTTGTGAGATTAATCCAAGTAATATTCCATACTTTCTACCCTCTTTAGTAATTCTATCAAATATATTATATCCTATTACATCTATATCTGTATCATTTTGTACATATCTATGTGCTTCCTCTAAAATTATGTGAATAGGAAGACTCGCCCTTTTCTTTAAATTTTTTGTATATTCAAAGAATATTTTAGAATAAATTTTAGTAAGTGTTTTAGCAAATCTATCATCGACAAAATTTATATTAAAATTAATTATTTGTGCTTTTCTACCACTTTCAATTGTAAGTATTTCTTTTATAAATTGCTCTCTTGTTTCATATTCATTTACATCAAAGTATTTAGCATAATCTCCATTTACTAAACTTCTAAGTCTAACCTTTAATACATTATAATCATCAAATACTTTATCACTTGAAAGTACACCCTCTGATATTAATGCAAATTCAAAAGCATCATATAAATCTTTAAGTGTATATTTAAAACTTCCATCAGGTAAACTTAAACTTACATCATCAGATAAAAATCCACTTATAAATGTAGTTAAAAGTTCCATCTCTCTTATTTTACCTGTATTATCTATTAATAAACACTGCTTTAAAGGTCTAGTATATCCAGGTTGATATATAGGTGTATCAAGATTTAAATCCTTAGTATTATAGTGACTTAATACAGAAAATATTTGGTCTCTTATCTGAGCAGGAGATTTACCACTTGAAAGTATATCAAGTAACGCTCTTGCTATTATATCATTCTTACTTTTCAACACTTCTTTTTCTTCTTTTGCAAATATCGTAACAAGTTTCATGGCTTTCTCAATTATAGGAAGGTCGCCTCTTGATTCTGCTTCTAAAAGAAGAGCAATATCATCTACAGTAAGTAACCATAAAGGTATTTTTATAGTAGGAATACTAGTGTCATCTACATTTGTAGTGTAGGCTTTAAAATTTATCTCAGGTACTTTTAAATTTAATTGTTCAAACGCTGTATGATATTCTCCATATGCATCAAAAATTAAAATACTTGCTTTATATGCAATAGATTCTTTCTTCTCAAAAAGATTTTGAAGTATTCTTGCAACACTACAAGATTTACCACTTCCTGTTGAACCAAATATGGCAAAATGATTACTGAAAAATTCATTTATATTTACACCTATTTTTAAATTATCATAAATAGGACTAGTACCTAGATACAAATCTTTTTTCTCATTATAATCTACTATTCCAAGAATATTATTAACTTTTTCTTTAGATACAAGTTTAGAACTAGAATTAAATGAAGGCTTTTTAGATATACCAAACATAAATTTATCCTCCACAAATTCTCCAACTAAATTAACACTTGCAATATCGCCTTTAACCTCTATAATTTCACCTATTATTTTTTTATTTTTATCTTCAAATAATACATATAAATTAATAATATTTTGTATTTCTTCTAACTTAACATTTAATTTAAGTAAAACCATGTTATCTTGTATTCCAACTATTTTACCTAACATATCATCACCTACCATAATAGTATTATACAATAAAAAAGTATATTTATCTATACTTCTTTGCTGTTTTATAAATCTTTTTTAATAGTTTATTATGAGTTTTAGCATAATCATTAGACATTTCAACTTTACTATTTAAACTCAATATATGAGTAAGCCTATTAAAGAAATTTGAATCTTCAATAATTTTAGGACATTCTCTTAATATTACATTTACACTTAAGTAATAAGCATAATTATTTTTAAATATAGGAATAAATTTATTTTCAAATTCTACATCACTCACTTCACAACTATGGCTTACCAGTATTAAAAAATCATAACAAATTAAATTATTGACATAATCAATTTGACCTCTTATTTGTTCATCACTACACGTTAAATAATTAATATTTCTTTCCCTTTTTAATAATTGATATCTGTAAAAGAAAATTGAATCATCTATTTTTTGTGAATTTAATAATCTTATTATTTCATTAATTATTTTTATACGTTCAGTAAAGTTTTCATCTTTTACATCTCTTGCTTGTGATATAAAATAATTGATATTATTTTTTATTTTATCATTTAAAAAGTTATTATCTACATACCATTTAATTAAATTTTTAAATTCGACAAGTAAATCAACATCAAACATTTTACTATCAAATTCATATTGCCCATCATTAAAAATAAGTGCTTGTAACATTTTACTTGAAATGTAGACTTTTTCATCTTTATACATATTTACTCCTTTATAAATTCATATATTTCTTTAAAATTACTAACAGGTATAAATTCTATTTTATCCTTTATCTCTTGTGGGATTAAATCTAACTCACTAACGTTTAAACTAGGTATAAATATTTTATTTATATTATTTATATATGCACCTATTACTTTCTCTTTTAATCTTCCTACTTTAAGTATATTTCCTCTTAAAGTGATTTCCCCTGTAAAGGCAATATTGCTATCTATTCTAAGATTAGAAAGTGAACTTATTATAGACATTGTTATACTAACACCTGCACTAGGTCCATCTTTTTTTAAATACATATTTGGTGAATTGATGTGAATATCATCATCAAATACTTTGTAATCTATATTAAACAACTCATAATTAGACTTTATATAACTAAGAGCAATTCTAGCGCTTTCTAGTACTGTATCACTTAATGCCCCTGTTATATTTAAATTGCCTTTTCCTTTATAGTGTATTGTTTCAATAGATACTACACTCCCCATATTTGAATATCCAAGTGCGTTTACAATACCAATCTCACTATTTATAGTACTTTTTTCATATATTCTTTTTCCAAGAAATTCTTCAATATTTTTTACAGTTTTTATATTTTTATTATTTAGAATTTTATTAGTTACTACTTTTCTTACTATTTTAGATATCAATCTTTCAAGTTCTCTTACTCCTGCTTCCTTAGTATAATACCTAATTATTTCAAGTATATCACTATCATTTATTTTAATATTTTTAATATTATGTGCCCAACAAATATGCGGAATTAAATAATTTTTGGCTATTTCTAATTTTTCTAGTTCTGTATATCCATCTATATTTATTATCTCTAATCTATCTTTAAGTTCATCTGGTATTAACTCAATATTATTAGCAGTAGTTATAAATAATACATTGGATAAATCAAATTCTTCATCTACGTAATTATCTTTAAAATATTTATTAGACTCATCTAATACTTCTAAAAGTGCGCTTTTAGGATCTCCTTTATAATTACTGGACATTTTATCTATTTCATCTATTAAAAATACTGGATTTAAACTTTTTGCTCTTCTTAGACCATCAATTATTTTTCCAGGAGTCGCACCTATATATGTTCTCATATGACCTTTAATTATAGCCTCATCATCTACTCCACCCAAAGATATATGGATAAAATTTCTACCCATGCTTTTTGCTATTGATCTTGAAAGTGTTGTCTTACCTACTCCAGGAGGACCTACTAAGCAAATTATTGGTGCGTTTAAATTAGGTGAATTCTTTTTTACTATTAAATATTCTATAATACGTTCTTTAACATTTTTTAAATCGTAATGTGACTCATCTAAAATTTCTTTGACTTTATTAAAATCGTCACGATCTTCAGTATAAGTATTCCAAGGAAGACTAAGCATAAAATCTATATAATTTTTAAGTACACTAACTTCAGGAGAAGTACTAGGCATATTTTCATATCTTGTTATTTCATAATTTAATTTATTTTTTATATCATCATTTAATTTTAAGTTATTTAAAGTTCCTCTTAAATTATTTACCTCATCTTCTTTAGTTGTATACTCACCTATTTCGTCTTGTATTTGTTTTATTTTTTCTTTTAAATAAAAATTTTTTTGATCGTCTTCTAATTCTTTTTTTACTTTAGTATCTATGTTTTTTTCTATATTAAATAACTGTTCTTCTAAGTACATATCCTCTAAAATCATTTCAACACGCTTTATAGGACTTACTTCTTCTAGATATTCCATTTTTTTAGTTATATCTACTGGCATATTATTAACAATTATATCTGTTATTTTACTTAAATCTGTTAAATTTGATATTAAAGAAAGTAAACTGTTACTCATATATGGAACCCTAGCAATATAATTTTCAAGTTCCAAATTTAATTTTCTAAGCAATCCTTGATTTGTTTCACTATCTATGCTTTCTATATTTATTTGAGATACGATTGATTCTATCGAATCTTTTGAAATGTTTAAATATTCTATTACTTTAACTCTTTTAATACCTTTTAAAGTTATTCTAATACTCCCGTTAGGTAGTTCTAACTTGCTTTTTATATGAGCAATTGTACCAATACTTGGAAGTTCATTTATAAGAATATTTTCTTCTATACTATTTTGAGTTACTACAAGCACATTATTATCGTGAAATAAATCCGATTCATCTATTATATTTCTACTAGCAATATCACTAAATTCTAATTTTATTTCTGATTCAGGAAGTACTATTGTACCCTTAAGGATTATGACTGGTAAATTAAATTTCATACGCACCTCCTTGAATTGATTTTTATTATAGAGAAATAAAATATAAAAGTCAATAAATTATTTGTAATTTTTAAATATTTCACAAAACGATAATTATTCCAAAAATTTAATATTATAAATAGTATTAAAAATATAAAAAGGATTTAGTTTCCTAAATCCCTATACCACTTAATTTGCTAATTTATTAATTTCTTCTATCGATAAATTTGTTACTTCTAATATGACATTAATATCAATATTTTTTTTAAGAAGATTTTTTGCTATTTCTATTTTTCCTTCTTTAAGACCTTCTACACGACCTTCCTCACGGCCCTCTTTAAGTCCTTCTTTAAGACCTTCCTCACGACCTTCTTTAAGTCCTTCTTTAATCGCTTCTTTTTTGGCATCTCTTATTTCTAATCTCTTTAACTCTTTTTGATGCCATTCCCAGTCATATGCTCCCATTAAATCTAAATCTGAATTGTACTCTTCTACTTTTTTATATATGTTTTCCATATCTTCATCTCCATTACAGATTCCCTTTATTTCCTCTTTTTCTTCTAATCCAAACATCCCTATAAATCTGGTTAAACTGTCTAACTCTTTCGTATCTTTATTGTAACACATTTTTGTGTAATATGGAATATCTATTCTTATTATTTCCATTATATCTGTCAATTCTTCTTTTGCACTCTTATCATATAATTTATACCTCATTATTGGTTTCGTATGGATACCTTTATAATCTAAATTTATCTGTATATGTTTACTTATCTTATCATAGTAATATCCACCCGAGTTTGACAGTTAATAAAGCAAAAAATCACCGTTTAGCCTAGTGTTTATAAGGCTTTATGATGATTTTTATT
>CANRAT010000011.1 GCA_947628685.1 uncultured Bacilli bacterium | reverse complement strand
TTTACGACCTAAGATTCCTTTCATATATATCCTCCTTATTTAATTATTTTGATATCAACACCACTTGGAATATCTAAATGAGCAAGTGCTTCAATAGTTTCCTTTGTTGGATCTGTGATATCTATTAGTCTTTTGTGTGTTCTTCTCTCAAATTGCTCACGTGAATCTTTATCCTTGTGAACAGCTCTTAAAATAGTGATTTTTTCAATCTCAGTTGGTAGTGGAACTGGTCCAACTACTGTGCCACCATTTCTTTTAACTGTTTCAACGATTCTAACACAAGCCTTGTCTAAACTTTTATGTTCAAACGATTTTAATTTGATACGAATTTTAGTTTTTGACATCTTATATCCTCCCTTCGCCTATATCTAGTATAGACATGCTCCGTGTAAAAACCCGATAACTCGATTATTTTATATTGCAACTTAACCGGGTGTATCGGCAACCTCACACATCAACGCAACGCCACACACAATAGATTATACGTGATTTAATAAAAAAAATCAACACTTTTTTTAAAAATTATTGATTTTGTTGATTTTTTATACATTCATTTAATTTATTTCTCTTATATCTGTTTACGTGGCCTTTATTTCTATCATATATAAACTAATTTTTATTTTGTCATATGTTCCTTCTTGGCAAGAGATAAAAAATATAATTATAAATATAATTAAGTAGGTGATTACATGAAATTAATTCCTAATATCTCGGCCCCTATTTTTACATCTTCTGCCTTTATAATTGGTTTAATATTATGTGATGACCTAACTCCTGCAGAACAAAATTCTCTTGGCAATTGGTTTATGATGATTGGTCAGGTACTTTGTACAAACTCTGCTCAACAACAATTATTAAACAATAGAAAGGGTACATCAAATTCATATAATTCTCATATAATAAACGATAATAATTTAAAACAATCAGCGGAAAATATAAAAAAAGAAGTAAATAACATATTTAAAAATTATAAATAATTATTTCTTCTTTAATTCAAGTATCTTAGTTCTATCTAACTCTTCTGGAAAATTTTTCTCAAAGAATGGTATTAATTTTTCCCTTATTTTTTTCATTGTTTGTTCTATCGCTGATCTTGTTACACCCATCTTTTTTGCTATTTGAGAATAATTATAAACATTTCCATCCTTTAATCCAGATTTTAATAAAATTATTTCAAATTCTTTTTTATTAAGTATTTTTTGAAATCTTTTTAAAAGAAAGGAAGAATTCATTTCAGATAATATATTTTCTTCAAAAGTTTCCTCATAATCGCAAAATAATTCATTATTTTTTTCATTTAATAAGTTTTCCAAACTTATTATGGGCTTTGCTTTGCTTTTAACACATTCTACAGTTTTAATTGAAATATTAATTTTTTCACTTATTTCTTGATTAGATGGATAATATCCATTTTCATTATAATATTTTTTTTCAAATTTAGATATATTTTGTTCCGCTTCAGCAAACCAAGCAGGATGCTTTATGGACTGCACATCATTTCTTAAACATTGTAACATTTTTTGTCTTATCTGCCATGTAAAATAAGCAAAAAATCTATTATCCCAAGATAAATCGATTTTATCTATCGCTTCAGTTAACCCTATACAACCCTCTTGAAACAAATCAAAAAGACTTATTATACCTGAATTATAATGCGTATAATAAAATCTAGCCCAATTATATACATATTTTAAATGAGAATTAATTATTTTTGCTCTCGCATTCTTGTCTCCATTTTTATATTGTATAAAAAGTTCCACTTCTTCTTCTCTTGTAAGATTTGGATATTTTTTTATTTCTTCTATAAAATCTTTTGAAAAATAATTTTCATATAGTTCTTTTGCTTTTTCCATAAACCCCCCTAAAACATAAAAATAGATAGAATTACTATCTATTTAACAAATGGTATAAGTGCCATATGTCTTGCATATTTAACTTGTGTTGCTATATGTCTTTGATGTTTTGCACATGCACCAGTAATTCTTCTTGGTAATATCTTACCTTTATCTTGACTTACATATTTTTTAATAACTTCTATATTTTTGTAGTCAACATCTTTTCCAGCACACATTTGACACACTTTTTTCTTTTTTCTAAAAAACTCTGCCATGTTATCCTCCTATTATTCTAAGAAGTTATCATCTATAGAAACGCTATCTCCAAATTCAGCAAATGGATCTTCTTCAACATTTACTTCATTTTCGACTTTAGTATCTTGATAGTCATAAGGTGTAGATGTTGTATTTGCCTCTTGATTAGCCATTCTTTGTGCCTTACTTTCTACAAATTCAAAACTATCTAAAGCAACATCTACTGTATATCTTTTGTTTCCATCTTTATCATCATAACTTCCTGTTTGCAATCTACCTTCGATTGCGATTAAATTTCCTTTATCAAAATATTTTGCAACAGTCTCTGCTTGTTTACGCCATGCAACTACATTTATAAAATCTGCTTCTCTTTTTCCATCAGGTCCTGTAAAATTTCTATTTACAGCAACACTAAAACGAGTATATGCAGTATTTTGTGCAGTATAACGCAATTCAGGCTTAGCTGTTAATCTTCCAAGTAATACTACTTTATTCATGATTCACCTCTTAGTCTTCCTTATTTATTATTAAATGTCTAATAATATCATTGCTAATTAAGGCTAAACGATCAAATTCTTTTACAGCCTTATCACTAGCAGATTCAATATTAACTACGAAGTAATATCCACTTTTATATGTATCATTTCCAACTTTTATTTCATAGGCTAATGGTCTTTGTCCCCAAGCATCAACGTTTGTAACTTTTGCACCATTAGTTTCTAATGTCTTTTGAAAATTAGAAGCAGTTTTTTTAATTTCTTCTTCTTGTAATGTTGGTTTTACGATAAACATAATTTCATATTTTCTCATAATACACCTCCTTATGGTCTTTGGCTTTTTTAAAGCAAGGAGTTAAAATCTCGCTTTTCGTTATAGATTATATCAAACTTTTTTTTGTTTGTAAACCTTATTAATTATATTTTTTTAATAAATTAATAGAATAAAATTTACAATTATTAAGATAATAATAATGGTGAATTTTATGTATTACCTTAAATTTTTTTTCTTGTTTTCAATTTTAGGACATTTTATTGAGTCATTTTTTTACTCTAGTGGTGAGAGTGGTATATTACTTGGATGGTGGACACCAATATATGGGATTGGAACTTTAATAATTCTTTTCATACATAAATACCTAGATAAATTAAAATTAAATAAACCACTAAAAGTTATTACTTTATTTTTTGCTTGTGCGATATTTCTTTGCTTAATAGAAGCAGTTGGTGGATATTTAATTAAATGGTTATTTAATATAGAACTTTGGAATTATTCTAACCATAAATTTCATATAGGAAAATATACCTCACTTGAAATGTCACTTTTATGGGGACTTAGTAGTATTCTTCTTATTTATTATTTAAAGCCTTTATGCGATAAATTTATAAACAAAATTCCTAATTACTATGTATATATTTTATCTTTTTTATTAGTTTTTGATTTATTCGCAACTATAATAATTAAAAGTTAATTTTTTTTATTTTTATTAAATTTTTCTTCAGTATTTGACTGTTTTACTAATTTTTTTATTTCACAACTAGATTCGCTTGCCTTATATATTTTATCGCTTATTATCATATGACTTGCATATAAACTTTTAAATTTATTGTTCTCTATTATCAATGTTAAATCAATAAATCCCGGTATTGCTGTTTTAGTTTTATCTGGAAATACATGGCTTAGTGTTGGAACACATAAGCAAAATTTATCATTTATTTTAGTTTTCATCATATGCCCATGTCCAGATAAAACAATTTTTGCATCTATTTCTTCTTCTGGTTTCTCATGAGTTAATCTATGTTTTAAAAATATATAATCATCTTTAATATTAATTAATCCACTTCCATATCCAATTGGTATAATATCATATCTAGAAGTTGTAATTTTCTTTATTATATTAAATCCATCGTGAATAAGCGAATAATATTCGTGATTACCCAATATTCCTATATTTAAAATATTCTCATCATATGGATATTTTTTTATTAATGTTTCTATTTGTTTATCTATATCTGATATACTCTTTTTGTCAGAAGAATATACATTTTCAATCATATCGCCGCAAAATAATATGATATTAATTTTGTTATTTATAGCATACTCGTATAGTGTATTTAAAAGTTTAATATCACAATCTTCATTACCTACATGAATATCTGATATTACAAGTAATCTTAATTCTTGTGTGTGAGATGGAACTTTTAAACTAAATGTGTTTTTTTGTTCATTTATGTTTTTTTGTATTTTATAATATATATCAGAACTATAAGAATAACTAGGTCTCATTACGTATCCATATTCTATTATTTGTTTTATCCTTACATATAATTGTTTTAATGATATATTTAATATTTGACTTATCTCTTTCATGTTTTTGTTTTCATTTATCAATCTTATTATTTCTTTGTTTACTTCTGTCATAAAAGCCCCCTACTTTTCTTAATTATATCAAAAAAAGGTATACTATTTCAATACCTTATTTCCATTTCCAATTTTTTACCTCAGGCATATCCTCGCCATATTCTCTTATATATTCTTTGTGCTTTTTCAACTCATCTAAGCACCAATTTATAACACTTTGTTTATTTGGAACATCTACATATTTTAATGCATCTATTACTAGATTAAATCTATCTAGTTTATTTTGTACTCTCATATCAAAAGGTGTGGTTATTGTTCCTTCCTCTTGGTAACCGTGTACGTGCATATTTTGATTATCTCTATTATATACTAATTGATGGATTAATGATGGATACCCATGAAATGCAAATATTATTGGCTTATCTTTAGTAAAGATTAAATTATAATCTTCGTTTGTCAATCCGTGTGGATGTTTTTTATTCGATTCAAGTCTCATCAAATCTACAACATTAACAAATCTAATTTTAAGTTCTGGAAGTTTTTCATTTAAAATTGAAGTAGCCGCCATTGCTTCTAATGTTGGAGTTTCACCTGATGAAGCCATAATTAAGTCTGGATTATCATCGTAATCATTACTTGCAAATTTCCATATGCCTATACCATTTGTACAATGTTTAACTGCTTCATCCATAGAAAGCCACTGTGGGCGTGGATGTTTAGATGCGATTATAACGTTTATATAATTTTTACTCCTTATACAGTGATCGAAACAAGAAAGTAAACAGTTGGCATCAGGTGGCAAATACATTCTTACTATATCTGCTTTTTTAGTAACTAAGTGATTTAAAAATCCTGGATCTTGGTGTGTATATCCATTGTGATCTTGTTGCCATACGTGTGATGTTAAAACATAATTTAATGAGGCTATTTCCTTTCTCCAAGGAAGTTCTCTTGTAACTTTTAACCACTTAGCATGTTGACTTGTCATTGAATCTACTATTCTTATAAATGCTTCATATGAATTAAAAAATCCATATCTTCCTGTTAAAAGATATCCTTCAAGCATCCCCTCACATACGTGTTCTGATAACATAGAATCTATTACTCTACCGTCTGAACTAATAAATTCATCATCTTCATTTTTATCAACTATAAATTGTCTATTAGTTTCTTCAAACATGTATTTTAGTCTATTTGACATTGCTTCATCTGGACCAAAAACTCTAAAATTTTTATTTTGTTCATTATATTTTATTATATCTCTTACAAATTTTCCAAGTTCTATCATATCCTGAACTTCGCTATCACCTGGAAAGTTTACTTTAACTCCATATCTTCTAAAATCTGGAACTATTAATTCTTTTAACAATAAACCACCATTGGCGATTGGATTTGAACCCATTCTTCTTATTCCTGTTGGGGCTAATTCTTTAAGTTCTTTTATTAAAGTACCATTTTCATCAAATAATTCTTCTGGCTTATAACTTCTAAGCCATGATTCAAGTGTTTTTATATCATCATCAGTATCTATAGTAATAGGTACTTGATGGGCTCTAAATGTTCCTTCTATTTTGCTACCATTTACATATTTAGGACCAGTCCATCCTTTAGGTGTTTTAAGTATTATAGCAGGCCATAATGGTCTTTTATTTTCTTTTGAAAATTGTTTTATTCCTTTTATCATTGAAATTGCCTGTTCTAATGCTTCAGACATCATTTCATGCCTATCATATATACTTGTATTATCATCTATTTCTACATAAATAGGATCATATCCACATCCGTAGAAAAAAAATTTTAATTCTTCTTTAGAAATCTTAGAAAATACTGTTGGATTTGATATTTTATATCCGTTTAAATTAAGTATTGGAAGTACTACTCCATCTTTTTTTGGATTTATAAATTTATTTAAGTGCCAAGATGTTGCAAGCGGGCCTGTTTCTGCTTCTCCATCTCCCACTACACATGCCACTATTAAATCAGGATTATCAAGAACTGCTCCAAATGAGTGCGCTAGGCTATATCCTAATTCTCCTCCTTCATTTATTGATCCAGGCGTTTCAGGGGCAACATGGCTTGAGATTCCCCCAGGAAATGAGAATTGCTTAAATAATTTTTGTAAACCTTTTTCATCTTCTGTTATATTAGGATAAACCTCTGTATAGGAACCTTCTAGGTATACATTAGATACAACGGAATTACCTCCATGTCCTGGACCTGATACATAAATCATATTAAGGTCGTGTTCTTTTATTATTCTATTTAAATGTGCATATATAAAATTTTGAGTAGGTACGGTTCCCCAATGTCCTACTATTTTTCTTTTTATATCACTTCTTTTAAGTGGTCGCTTTAATAAAGGATTATCGAGCAAGTAAAGTTGTCCTGCTGATATATAGTTCGCAGCACGAAAGTATGCATCCATTTTTAAAGCCATTTCTTCGCTTAAAACTTTATTCATAATATCGCCTCTTTATTCTAGATATATTATATAACATTTTTGTTTTTTTAACAATATTTCTATTACACACAAAAAACTACATTTAACACATTAACAAATTTAAGTGTAAATAATTCAAATAAGATATTGTATTAATATTTTTATTTTAGTAAAATATATATATGGAGGGTAGATATGAGTATTATTAATATTAAAAATAATTTTTTAGAAGAAGTGAAAAATAGCAAAGGTAAAACTATTGTTGATTTTTGGGCACCTTGGTGTGGCCCTTGTAAGATGTTTGGTCCAATTTTTGAAGAGGTTTCAGAAAATCGTGACGACATTAAATTTTGTAAGTTAAATGTTGATGAAGATGATAATAACATTTCTAAAGATTTAGGCGTTATGTCAATTCCTACAACAATACTTTTTTATGATGGTAAAGAGGTAAAAAGAAATATAGGATTCTTAAGTAAAGATGATTTAAATGATTTCTTGGAGGATGATTAATGTACGATATTATAATAGTAGGTGCGGGTCCATCCGGTATGACTGCTGCAATTTATGCGTGTATTGCAAGAAAGAAAGTTCTTATACTAGAAAAATCTGTTTATGGTGGGCAAATTGTAAACGCACACAAAATTAAGAATTATCCAGGATTTGAAGAAATATCAGGATATGAATTTGCAAATAAACTTTACAGTCAAGTTAAAAATTTCAACCCTGAAATAAAGTTTGAAGAAGTAATTGAAATAAAAAGCAATGAAGATGTTAAGGAAGTTATAACGTCAAAAGGTAATTATATTGCTAAATCAGTTATAATTGCAACAGGTTCAAAAAATCGAAAATTAAATCTTAAAAATGAAGATGAATTACTAGGTAAAGGGGTTTCTTATTGTGCGACTTGCGATGGTACATTTTATAAAGATAAAGTTGTTGCTATTACAGGTGGTGGGAATAGCGCAATTGATGATGCTTTATACTTAAGTGATATCGTAAAAAAAATATATGTTATTTATAGACAGAAAGATTTTAAGTTTGAATCTATTAATCTCGATAAATTAAAAGCAAAAAATAATGTAGAATTTATTTTAAATTCTAATATTGTTGATATAAAAGGAAACGATAAACTTGAAAGTATTAGTGTTAAAGAAAATGATACTAATGAAGAAAAGGATATAAAAGTAGATGGACTTTTTATAGCGATTGGACATATTCCTGTATCTAGTATGTGTAAAAACATCGTTGAAACTGATGATAGTGGATATATTATTGCTATGGAAAATTGTAAGACAAATGTAGAAGGTATTTTTGCCTCAGGTGATGTAAGGGTTAAAGATATAAGGCAATTAACTACTGCTTGCAGTGATGGTACTACTGCCGCATTGAATGCATTAAAATATATATCAAAAAAAGTAACTAATAAATAGTTACTTTTTTAACATTTTTTCATAATAAAAGTGAGATATGTCAATGACTTTTTGGTTAAAATAAGGCATTATCTCGCTTTTTCATTATATCAAATTTTTTGAAATAATAAAAGACTGTTTTCAAACTTTTTATTTGTCAACAGTCTGAAAGTAACTAATAAATAGTTACTTTTTTAATTTTGATTCACCAACTTTTAAACTTGCATAAAGGGCTTTATAGGCTAAATTCAAATCTTCTTTTACAGGTGCAAGTTCAGGATTCATAATCCAAATTTCAGATCCTTCTTTTAATAAAGATGCGCTTGTTATATTATTTTTTCTCATAATTTCACCAGCTAAAATAGGAGTTTCCTGAAAATCGCCACTAGCAAGAGCAGCCAGACTTGATAAGTTATCTCCATGCTTAACTGTATATCTTACCCATAAATTATTTTCTTTAATCTCATCAATTTGTTTTTGTACTTCTAAAATTCTTTGATAAAAAGGATTTTCTTTATCAACTATAACAGGTACACCTATTGTATCTCCATTATGAATTACATCAGCCTTAGTATTGTTTTGTTCCCTTATCGCATCTTCAAAATTTTGAAAACTGTTATAAACACCTTCACATTCATCTGAATAATACAATCTTGCAATTTCTTCTATAGTATCTCCACTACCTACATAAACTGGAACTACACAACATATTTGTGTATCAGGTATTGGTGAAACCGCAACATCTTTCTTTTTTCCCAAAGTAAATAAACTTAAAAGAATTACAGCAGAAGCTACTACGGCTGCAATACGCAATTTATAAATTTTAATTTTTTCTATTTCTTTAAGTTTTTCATAATTTACGTTGTTTACTTTTCCATTACTTATTTTTATTTCTTCATCATTTTTAGTCATTATAACACCCCACATTTAAATTATAACATATCTGATAACAAAAGTAAAATTATTGATAAATTATTAAATAATCAGACGTAAAAAAATGTATATTAAAGTTAAAGCCAATCAAAAGATTGGCTAATTTTTATAAATGGGGCGGTGTAAGAGGATCGAACTCTTGCATACTAGTTCCACAGACTAGCGTGTTAACCACTTCACCAACACCGCCATATAAATCTAAAAAGACTTACGCAATATATTTTAACAGATTATCACAGGTTTGTCTATACTTTTTTTCAATATTTAATGTAATTAGACATTAACCTATACACTTTTATCACCAATTCATAATATAAAGCGAGGAGGAAAATATGAATAATTACCCTAATTTTAAAAACTATACTAAAGAAAATATGCAAAGCATGAATATGTATGACATTAATAATATGTCTATGTATCCTTTTAACATAGGGACTATGAATTATGATGTAGATTCTAAGTTAAATTCCGATATGTATAGTAAAACAAACTCTGGTAGTAGTAATTTTTTAGATCAAGACTCATCTAAATTATATGATCCATTTAATGGACTTATCAGGGGAAATTTATTTAAAAACTTATATGAGCCTTATAAATCAAAGGAACCATATGAAATTAAACCAATGAATGAGCAAGCAGAACTTTTAACTTATATAGATGCTTTAGGGTTCGCTATGACCGACTTAAATCTTTATTTGGATATTTATCCAGAAAATAAAAATATGATTAATTTATTTAATCAATATAGAAAAGAAAAAGAAAGCATGTTAAAAGAATATGAATCTAAATTTGGTCCAATCACTTTAAATAGTGATGCCTTAAATTCATATCCTTGGAGCTGGGACGATATGCCTTGGCCATGGGATAACTAGGAGGTTTTTATGTGGAAATATGAAAAAAAATTAGAATATCCTATAAACATAAAAAATAAAGATTTAAGAATGGCTAAAGCCTTACTTGCTCAATATGGTGGGGCTTATACCAATTGGGACTTCTTGAAAGGAAGTCTTAAAATGCAATGTAAAAATTTAAGAATTAAAAGTAAAAAAGGACATAATTATATCTATTGTAATTTATTAAAAAAAGAAATAACATTCAATAATTGCAATAATTGTGGATACAAAGAATATAAAATCAAGAAATGCACAATAAACAAGAAATATTGCGCAAATTCTAAAAGTAGTACACAGTTAAATCAAAAATATTGTGCAAATTCTAAAAATAATATACAGTTAAATCAAAAATATTGTGCAAAAATTAAAGGACATAAGCATAAGTCAACTAAAGCAACTGATATATCTAAGAAAGTAAAGAAGATAGTATGGGAAAGAGATAATCATAAATGTATATACTGTCATACACCTGTACCTTTATCGTGTGCCAATAGTCACTATATAAAACGCAGTCAACTTGGTTTAGGAGTACCTGAAAATATTGTATGTGCTTGTCCTAAATGCCATGACAAATATGATTTTGGTATAAATATACAAGATATGATAAATTACACTAGAAATTACTTAAAATCGAAATATGAGATATGGAACGAAGAAATGCTAAAGTACAAAAAAAGCTAGTCAATTAAGACTAGCCATTTTTTTATTATAATAATATATTTTGCATTTAAGTTTATGTATTGTTTTACTTCTAGGATAAACCTTTTTAATGTATTCTAATTGATGTGTTAGATTTCTAATCTTCCTTTTAAGTCTTGTTTCCATATATCCCCCAATTGAGTTAGTATACTATCACATATTAAGTTTTATGTCAATAAACAGGTTTATCAGTAATAGTACAATCATACTTACTTGGATTACCTGCTATATATCCATATCCAAACATATCAGTTTTAATCTTGAAATGATAATTTCCACAATCTTCAAGTATCTTGTAACTTAACCCACCAAATTTCTTTGGATTTAGCCTTGCTAGGACGTCAGAAGCCTTTGTAGGTATAAAATACTTATTAGTCTTGTAAACAGTCCAAGAACTAACTGTAGGCTTTAAATTAAGGTATCTATCTATAGATGTTGGATTATTATACTCATAATCAGACGTTTTTACCCAATTATATCCGCCACCATCTAATACAGTTGTATTACTATCTAAAAATAATGCTTTATGTACATCATACTGATTATTGGCACACCAAACACCATATTGGTTTTGATACCAGCCATTACCTGTGAATTTTCCTTTAGTAACAGTTAGATGTATATGATTTCCTGTTGCATTACCTTTTGTACCTTCGTCATAATAAACTGTACCTTGTTTAACAGTTTGTCCTACTTTTAGATTTGATACGTTATTATCATGCATTGTAAGTACTGTCATATAATCTTCTGTTCCGTCTGCATACTTTACTTTGTCAACTGATTCAAGCCATACTGCATTACAGTTAGTATAAATCCTTTTTACTACTCCTGTAAAAGGTGCTTTTAAACTATCTATGCCTGTATCTTTACCACCTAAATCTAAAGCACAATCTCCTTTGTGAGAAAAATTGTTATTTGCTTTTTGTGTTACTTTTAAATAATTCATCATTAATACTGCTTTTTGCATTATTATTCACCTTCCTTATCTTTATCTTTTTTTGTAAAGAAATATGTTATTATTGCACCGTAACTTGTACAATATAATGCAACTATTTCACTTGGAGGATTAATTCCTGGCACTAATAATAGTACGATTAATCCTATTGTCATTATAATAGTTACAAATGATTTTACATCATTCCATGCTTTTTTCATTCTTATCACCTCTCATTTCTTACTATTTTTTCATCTTGTAATATTACATTTTCGCATAATTTTTTTGTATATGAATTATATCCTCTCGCCAAATAATCATCACACACACTTGCTCTTTCAATTACGGGTATATTTTCATTCCATATAATTGATTTCTCAGCCATTTGAATAGTACGAGCCATTTCTTCATTTTGATTATCAAAATATTTAAAAATTGTCCAAAATCCACCTATTATTGTTACAAACAATGTAATCCATTGCCATGAATCTTTTATTTTATTTAAAAACTTTTTCACTTTATCACCTACCTTTGTTCCCAAAATCCTATTGCAAAATAAGTAAAAGTTATAGTATTATTGCTCCTTTCAACAGGGCTCATAAACCAAGTATCAGCAATTCTTGTAGATGTTGTTCCTGGTGCTTCTAGATAAACTGTACCACCCTCAATCTGATTAAACCCTACACTCGGTGTATCTGTAAATTCTTGAGGGAAACTCCCAAAATTAAATTTGTCAGCCGTTTCAAATACATTTCCCCAATGGTTTCTTACATCAACATTCTCAAAAGTTTTTTTGCCAAAACATATCATAATTCCATTTTCCCATTTAATCCATGAACCACTTGAATTGGTGCCACTATTATAAATTTTATCTTTATTCAATTCTTCAAGTATTACACTTAATAATTCTTTATTGTGTACTACTCCTGTACTATCAACAAATTTGTCTTTAATTTTAATACTTTCATTCATAAGTTTTCGCTTATGATAAGTTTATTAATCAATTGTTTTTGTATATTCTAAAGTTATATAACAATTTTTAAAATTATTTGCACTATCTTTTACCCAATTACCATAAAATATTTTTATGTAGCTATTATTAACTACATATGGTGTTATTGAATATTGTGAATCCATACTATAATAAATTTGAGGTAAAAATCTTCTATCATCATCAGATTTGAAAGAACCATAAATTCTTATAACTTCATTTACATTTGAAATATTATGATAGACATGTAATTCATTAGTACTTGAGTCAAATTTGAATGATATTGTTTTTCTATAAAGTTTTTTACCATCAATCCAAATACCAATTAATTGCTCTTCTGCTGAATAAAGATTTTTTTTATCAAGTATATCACTCAGTAATTCTTTTTTATGGACTACTCCTGTGCTATCCATAAACTTATCATTTTCAAATTTAATTGCTTCCATTTTTTCTATGCTAAGCTATTCTTATCCAAACATAAATTCCATAATAATATGGGTAATATGGCTGACCGCCTCCTGTTTCATATGAATAAGCAGGATTTCCTCCAGAAGCTCTTGCGATGTTCCAATCACCACTACCTCCCTCTCGTGCAAAGTCGTCTGTCATGAATCTTTGCTGATGTGCGTGTGAAGGAATACTCGATATAGGTATCTTGTGATCTTTACTTGTACCGCCACATTGACCAGCCGTTGATGTCACTATCTTTAAGTAGGCATCATTTTCAATTTGTTTCCAAGTTCCAACATACATTTCATTTGGGTCAACGTCTATAACACTTATATAAACGAATCCAACTGGAAAATATGGATAAGGATATATATAATCTTTTTCATTTTTAAATTTTATTGGTGTTCCGCTAGTCATAGCACCACCTGTTTAACTTAGCATTTAACCTCCAATCTCTGAAGGTTTTTAGGGAAGTGCTTAAATAAGTAAGCCCCCCCCCCCTATTACATATTTTTTCATATTTTTCAACTCCTCATTTACCATCTGTCTACTACCTCGTATTCTAATACTTTGTTGTCATTTAAAAACCAATCCCCATATAACCATCCACCATCTTCACCTATCGCCATTGCTTCTTGTCCTCTTGAAACAATTATGATTTCTTTATCAGATGAACCAACTTCCATTAACAAGTCCTTGATTATAATTTTAAACTGATATTCCTTTTGATAATCAAAATTTGATCCAATCAAGAAATCGGTCATAGTGAATTTATCTCCCAATATCGTCGGTGTTAAAGTTGTTCCATCAATCCATGAAGTTTGACCACTTTCTCGATATTGATATTTCAAATTCAGAGTATTTGATGTATTATTAAATTTATTATTAAACCACAACCCCTCTATATTTAATATAAGTTCATTTGAAGTACCCTCAGTTCTAACTAACTCGCATTTATTTAAACGCAATTCTATATAATCAATTATTTCAGGATTCAATATCATATCATTGCTATATTTTCTACTATCACTTGTACTAATTGTTATATTGTTTGAATTTATTTTATCAAAAACATATTCACTTTGATTAACAGTTTGTCCATCTACATTTATTGAATAAGATGATATTGAAGAACTATATTTTGGTGTTGCATTTATAGTTATTTTAGGCTTAGAAATATATCTAATTAATTTAGAACTATCTTTAGTAAGAGCTATAGTATTTTCATTTGTGTCAACTACTGTTCCAGATATATCAGGTCTACAATCGTTTTCGTTAGTATATAAATTAAAATTAGTTGTCGCTGAACTGCCAATTTGTGTATTACCATCATAAGTAACGCATGTTACTGTACCACTTATACTCCTAGAATTGGGTATCAAGGCGTAAATCTTATCTTTTATAGAATTAGTATTAAGTTGTAATACCGTATCTAATGTTTTAGTAGCAACCGTGCCTGTAATTCCACCTATATTATAAGTAACTGTACTTGTAAAACTAGATGATTTTTTACCTATAGTGATAATTGCATTATCACCTATATTAGGGCTAGAACACGATACTGTACTCGCTCTAGGTATTGATGGTACTCCTGATATTGTTCCACTACCTGATTGAATTCCCATTATGTAGTCATTTGTACTAAAACTTATTTCTGTATTTGGGAATGAACCATCATCATTGTGCTTTATAGTAATATCTTTTGTTTTTACAAAAACATCACCTGCACCACGTTTTGTATATGAACCACTATAAATAGTTGTACCATCTAATTTAAAATCAGAATAATCACTAGCTATTGTAGTAGAGTTGTCTGTATGAAATATTCCTGTTAACCTTATTGTTGATTCGTTATTTGCTGTACTTTGAGAAAGTAACGACCAACTAGCAGTATACGTACTTCTCCATTGCCCACTTAATGTTCCTAATGTTCCTGAAGTTGCCATTATATCAAATCCTCCAAATCTTCAATTAAATTCTTTAAATGGTATATTTTTGTTACAGGTTTCCCGTTTCTTGTCGATTTTTGAAATTTTAAATATCCTATTTGTGCAGTGCCAGTTACAATCAATTTATCTATCCCAGAACCTTTGTTATTAAAAATAGCCGTTAATTTTTCATAGTTATAAACCTTAATACCTGTGTTATCAAATAAAGAGTTATTTGGATCTAATGTTGTGGCTATACGTAATCCAAGTGTGCTAAAATTAAAGGACATGTCTGATAACCTGCCCTCTAACCCAACCATTTTATTGTTTAATTCGTCATATATTTCTTGTTGTCTTACAAACTCTATGTTTAAATCATTTGCTGTTTGCGTTACAGTTTGAACCTGCCCTGCTACTATTTCAAGTTTCCCATTAACTTCACTTGCTAATGTATCATCGGTGTATTTAGTAGCTATAATAAAGTCATTTTCTTCAAAGCTTTCCCCTTTAGGTTTTGATATTTGACAAATATAAATTTCTCTATCGTTTATCCATAAATCACCATTATCGTATGGAGGCTCTGGTTGTTCTGTAAATACTCTTCGTTTACTATCAGCTGTATCACTTGCAGCATTTGCTAATGATAATGCCTCTGCTACATCACTATCTGTAAGTTTTACCCACCCATACTCATTTTGTTCTGAATCCAAATAAAAACGATAAGCATATCCAGTTTCCTTATCGTAATACAAGTCTCCTAAATGAATGTTATATTTATCTTCTGACCATTCACTTGCAGGTAAATTAGATAATGTGGGAGCACCACTATAATAATAAGTAGTGATGTTCCCATCAATTTGACTTTGCAAATTATCTAACGATGACGAAGCAGATTCAACAAACTTTTCTAATTCTGTATTAGTTTTATTTAATCCTGTTTCAGTATTTTCAACTGCTTTTTTTATTAAAGAAATTTGATTAATATTTTTTAAATCGTATTTCCTTTCTAAATCTTGAGCAGTTCTTACTCCATTTAAATCTTGCTTCATATATTACCTCCTACCACGTTATGTTACCTTTGCTATCTACCTTCATGCCTAAACTTTCTAATATAGTTTTCATATCTTGATAACTTATATCATCATTTTTATTAAGATAGTTTATTATATCTTGATTATATGTATCATCACTTGGATATTCTGTTTTATACAATATACATTTAGCACCATAATCTAGGCTTAATGAATTTATATAGTTTAATACTTTTGGTTTTCTACTGTTACTAATAGTTTTGCCATTAGAATCTTTATCAGACTTAATGTCATTGAGTTTATTCGTATATTCTTTATAATCTTCAAAATTTGGTGTTATAGATTTAGATAAAACATATTTTTCTGGATTATCTAATGAATAATCGACTTCTTCTTTATTCAAATAATAATCTGATACCTTGCCACTTTTAGAAGTATATTCGTTGACTTTATTATATTGATTAGACATTGCTATTCCTAGTATTTCTTCTCTCGCTTTATTGTAAGAATAATTAATTATATTATTGATAATGTCTTTTTTCTCTTCGTCTGACATATCTGTATAACGAGAATCATTAAGCAAATCTGCAATATTCTCCTCTATAATATTTCCTGACACTTTTTGGAATTCTGCTCTATCTTTTGAATTCAATATTATTTTCTCGCCACTTTGATTTATATAATATGGCGCTACTCGTGGCATAATTGTTGCATCACCAGTTTCTTTGTATAATCTATATATTTCTTCTGCACTTTCACTAATGTTTTCAGTATTTACATTTGCAGGGTTTAAAAAAACGTTAAATATATTGTTTTTGCCACCATATTTTTGCACTTCTCTACCCATTGTATCTACTGTAGGTGCTAAAGTCTTACTTACAAATGGTATTTTAACCTTCATGCTATTAATAGCACTCTCAAATGGTTTATTATATTCAAAAGAAGTTCTTTGAGTTCCATCTATCATATCAGCAATTTGCTTCATAAATGTTGGAATTGCACGAGCAGGAAGGTCTAATATTGCTTCCTCAATGCCAGTAGCTATTCCATCATTATTATTAAATACTGTATTTAAACTATCTAAAAAAGATTGTTCTAATAAAATATTTCCGGCTGTATTTAACGAACTCAAAATATTTTCCTTTAAACGTGTCCCTTCGTTTTGCTTCTGTACTATATTTGCCATTATTGACAATGGTGCAGCAACAGGTTGAGCCCAATCGTAAGAAAACGATTTGCCCCCTATTGTTATTGAATAAGAACTAACTCCTAATGTATTTTTCATAAAATTAGATACATCTTTATCATCATCACTTTCACCTGTGATTATTCCAGCTTTAGCTAATGCATATCCCAAAACATAAAGCATAGTTCCTGCTGTTGCTTTACCTAAATCTTGTACAAATTTATGTTGCATTTGGGAAGTATATTGACCATTGCTTAAACTTCTTTTTAAGTTAATACCCTCATTTATTGTTTGAACTAACCCAAAAGGAGAATAATCTACTATTGCTTTTGTTAAATTGGCAGGAGTTTTAGCAAATGGTATTAGAACATCTCCAAGACCATAATTTTTAATATGCAATATTTGATTTAATCCTTTTCTTGCATTTAAAACAAATTTCGTGTAGTTATTATTATCTTGCCATGTTCTTTGTAAGGCTTCACTTGTTGCTATATCTATCATTTCTTGAGTAATCTCGGTACTATTATTTAAAATCATCTGATTATTAATTGAATTAGTAAAAGAGGCTTCGTAAAAACCTCTATCTCCTGCATCGAGCATAAATGAGAGTAAACTATCAACTCTATTCAATGATTTCCCAACAGCACTTTTGTCATTAAACGATTTGCCTTCTCCTATTTCAAATCTATTACCCTCTATGTTTCTTGTGTTAATACCCTTTTTGAAATCGTTATAACTTTGAAATAATCCGGTCTTAAATCCTTTTCCATAGCTTTTTAAACTTGTTTTTCCAGTTGTTCTTATCCCAGTCCTTTTGGAAATCTGTTTATCAACTACACTCGCAAATAAATCACTAAAATAATTGACTGGAGCAATAACTGCGTTACCTAAAACATTTCTAACTTGAGTTTTAGGATTAAATAGCATAGATATTCGCATCCAAGATTTAATTCCTGCCCCTTTAGATGGTGGCAATTTATCTGTCATTAACTTTTGAATTTCAGCAAGTTTTACTCGTCTATCATATCCATCGCTCATTGTGGATACTTCTTCCATTGTATCCATAATAAATTTAACCTCTTCTGGCTTTAAATCAAAATCCAATTTATGAGAATCAATCCATTCTTGTGTTTTGTTTTTGACCATCTTATCATAAGCTTCTAATAATTCAGATTGAGCATATTTAACCATACCCTCTGGAGTTAGTCTTTCCATAATATTGAATGCTTGAACAGTTTGACCGGCTTGTGTACTCATTTCTCGCATTTTCTTTACAACTTCTATCATAGAATCGTAGTCGCCACTATCTTGATATTGCTTCATCAATATCCAACCTTCAGCTACATCTGTTGCTGTTGCATTCTTAGAATCCTTATTAAACCAACTAAAAGTTTCTCCTTCACCACCATTTTTTAATTTTTCATAAGCCTTATTTAATGTTTCTTCATTTGAAATTCCTGTATAATATTTTACATCATCTTCACTTGATATTAAGTTTCTACTTTCTTGGCTTAAAAATTGACTTGTTTCTGTAGCATTACGATAGAAAGAACTTTCCTTATCTGAAAATAAACTATTTCTATTAACTTTAGGTAATTTAGGAGTTGTACTTGCATTTTGAGGTGTTAATTGTGAAATTTCATTAGGATTTAAATCTTTCTTTGCCTCTTTTAACTCAGCTTTTAACTCACTAATATTGTCATTTAATTTGCTAATTTCTTTTTGAATAGGAGCAATAGTTTTTTGTGTATCATTTTGTGTATTTTGTCGCATATTATCTACTGATGATGGTGCAATTTGACTTTTTGTTGAATTTGTAGTATCATTACTATTAGTCAATGTGGATGAATTGCTACTATTCGCCGTTTCGGACGTATGATGAAGAGTGTTATCACTATGAATCAGTTTAGTAGGTTCTTTCCACATTGTTTTTATTTGTAAATCACCCTTTACAGGGATTGCTTCAACAACATATATTTTTCCAGTATTATCTGACTTTATATACCTAATAGATGGTATTTTATTTTGTCTAGAAGCATCAAAAGTATCACTACCTCTAACTATAGTATCAGGATTAGAAACTATATCGGGTATTTTTTTTATATCATCTTTTGTTATAGGTATTTGATTGGGAGCTGTTTCATTAGAATGTTTAAATAAGTGTCTTATATAATCTTTAGACAGAATATGTTTTCTACCTGTAACATCTATTCCAGTTACTTTTTTTATTAGTCCTATTATTTTTGAATCAGTTTGTTTTCCAATATAGATATTTCCCTTTGATTGATTATCATTTAAGGCATTTTCTACTTGAAAATCAAAATCAACAGGTGCAATTTGATTTTTTGCTGAATTCGTAATAATAGTATTATTAGAAATATTTTGACTGTTAGATGGCAAAATTTTACTGTTGGCATTTTCATTGTAGCTACCTATTTTTTTTGTCGTAGGCATTTCTACAGTTTGTTCTGAATTATTATTTTGCTGATTGGCTATTTCTTTTGCTATTGCCTTAATTTCACTTTCTGTAAGCCTATTAGAGGAGTTTTCTCTTGTATTTGTATTTATATTGTTTAATGAAATCTCGCTTGATGTAGACGAATTATTTTCATTATTTTGAATAGTTGACTCATTTTTTTGATTATTAATTTCTTCTAATACTTCATTAATTATTGGTTTAACTTGCTGTTCTGTATACCCCTTGTCCTCAAGTTCTTTGATTGTTTCTTGGACATTATTATTGTTATTTTTTAGTACATTTTGTGTCTCAGTTTTTATATTTTGATTTTGGACTCCTTGCCTTATATTAGAAAAATTGGTAGGTGCCTCTATTATTCCAGATGATAAAGCCCCCATAACGTAACTTTCAAGAACTTGATTCCAATTTACTTCTGCTTCAGGATCATATGTAGCTTTTTTTACATATGTATCTAATACTTCTGATAGTCCTTCCTCAAATCCTTCTGCATTAATCTTATAACCTGCACGAACCAATTCTTGAACGGCCTCATTTGATATTTTATTTATACCTTTCTCAGCTAGATAATCTAATCCACCTTTACCTCTTGTTCCAGGCAATCCACCCGTGATTTTTTCAGTTAAAATTTCAACTGCAGTATTTCCCAATGCATATAATCTAGCCTTATCTGTATCTGCTCCTTCTTGGTATGCTTCCTCTAAAGCACTACCATAAGACATTGGCGCAATAGTTGCAGCAGTTGTAGCAAGGTCACTGCCTCCACCAATCAAATTTGCAGTAAATGCTTGTAGTGCGGCTTGACCAGTCGTTTGCATTAATTTTCCACCAAAATTATCTTTGGTAATCAAACTATTTTTTTCTAAATCTGCTTTTATTTCTGGAGTGTAAAGTTTATCATAGTATTCACCCACTGTATCTTTGGCAATATTCTTTTTAACACTTTCTTGCAAAGCTTTATATCTTTCTTTAGATTGGTCAACATTTTTTATCATTTTCTCTTGTGCAGAAACAAAGTTTTCTAAATCGTCCTGAGTTAAATCTTTATTGCTTAAATTTTGATTGTATTTTGGAAAGTAATCACCCATTGCTAAACTTCTTAATTCTTTATCAGGAATTTTACCCTCTTTTTGTAACTTTTGAACTTTTTTTAAAACTTCTTTTTCTGCGTCAGTAAATTTTGGATCGTCACTGCCTCCAAATGCATCTTCAAAATAATCTCCTATATTATTGCCAGCAACTAAATATGAGCCTAAATTTGGTCTTCCTAAAGATAAATCCGTTGCCGTGTCTACAACTCCTTCTAAAGACTTAACAACTCCAAGACCCACATTAGGTAGTACATTCATGACTGTTTTTCTTCCAATTTCTTGAGATCTGTTAACAATATCAAAAAGACTTAATTTTCCTTTGTCATCATATAAATCGCCATAGTATTTATCCGTTTGTTGTTTAGCAAATGAATTTATTTTATCAAAGATATTTTCTTTTTTTTCATATTTAACATTTTGTGGAAAACGACGGTTTTGATTTTCTATAAATGCATTCTTTAATTGTCTCACAAATGGACTATTTTCATCTGTTGCCGGCTTTCCATTTGCTTCAACAACATAAAGATTAGGATCATTTATTTCACTTAATTTTTTCTTTTTTTGTAAATAATCCATATTTATCTACTCCATTCTCTTGTAGCATAATAATATGTTACTCCATTATATTTGTATGCCTTTACATATCCCTTATCTATTACACCTTTTGCACTATAAGGCGATTTCCCACCTGCTTTTCTATACGCTTCTAATGCATCAGTATAAGCTATTTGTCCGTTGGATAATTTTATTTCGCCAACATTTGTTGTACTGCCTGAATTATTATTTTTGTTTATCGTTGAAGAATTAGAAGATTCTGTACTTCCTGATGAATTACTTGAATTGCTGTATGAACTTTTTGATAAATTATATTGCTTTTGCCATTGAGCATCTTCTATTGCATCTCTTTGCTTCTGATATTCCATTTGCTTCTGCCATTGCTCATCTGCAATTCTATCTCTTTCTCTTTGGTAAGACATATTTTCTTCGTATTGTCTCATACTTTCTTTTAACTGATTTTCTTGATTCATTTGACTTAATACGTCTTGCCATCTTGTATAATATCTATCTTCAGTATTCTGCCTAGTTTGAAGCTTAGTTTGTAACAAATCATTTTTATATTGAAAGCCTTGTAAAGATAATTCTAATTGTTGTTGTAATGCTTGATATGCTAAATCTGCTAACACACTATTATTTTGTAATATTGCTTCTTTTATGTTGTTATCATAATCTTGAACTGCCCTATTATAACTTTCTCTAGCAGTACCTACTCTATTTTGATATGTATTATACATACTAACTTGACTTGATTCACTATATCCAGTATTTGTTAAACCTGATGCCGCCATTTGCTCTGCATTAGCACCATATTGATTGGATTGTTTCTGCCAATCTACATATGCTCCTTTTTGTTCTTTTAGATAATCTTTTCTAGTTTGCTCTTTTTGTTGCTCTATTTTGTCAATGAGAAAATCAGTTTGTTCTTGTTGATTTTTCTGCTGTTGTTCAGAATATTGTTTTGAAGCTTCTATTTGATCTTGATAGAACTTATCACTCTGATTAATCATACCATCATAAGTACTATCTACTTCCCCTAATGCTGCTTGTTTTTGCGCTTCTACATCTTTAAATCTTTCATCTTCATAATTTATATCATAATTTGGTGTTGCCATATATTACTCCTTCCTACCTTTTAACATATCCACCAACATAACTCTCTAATGTACTTGAATATAACTTAAAAGGTTTATTAGAACTAAATTTTAATTGGATTGATTTCCATTTTTTCTTTTTTATTCTTGCTACTACATATTCTTTAGTAGTTTCATATATATTAATATCTTCAAACTCTTTATTATCTGTCTTAACTGATACTTTTATCTCTTTTCCATTCATATCAATAACACAACCTCTTTTATTAGTTGTTTTCTGATATTGTGGATATTTGAATTCATCTTCTGGAGTAGTCCAGTATGCATCTATTTTTCTTTCTTCTGAGTTATTTGTTAATTTGTATATACCTTCAGAAGTGCCTAAATAAAAAATTCCATCTTTAACTTGTGTACAAGTAATTGCTTTTGATAATTCCCAATAAAAAAACTCATATTCTGGATGAGTTTCATTTGTAAACATTTGTCTGCTGTCTGCTAAATATATTTTATTATCTATAATAATTAATAAATATCCTTCCCATTCTTCGAGAATAAGATTTTTATAATCAGATTCATTTAATAATCTTGCATCTATTAAGCTACTTCTATGTGCTATTACTTGCTCTGTTGTAACATCACTACTAATAGCTTCCATACCTCTATCAGAAAAGAATACTATATCATCATTAAAGTTTATTCCTGATGCCACACAACCAGTTGAAATACTAGAGTGTACACTTGGATAAATTTTACCGTATTCTGCATCTATAACTGGATTATGATAAAATACTGTAGTATTTGCCTGTGATGGTTCTTTTAACACCCATAAAGCATTATTCCCCGCTACCATACTTTTAACTGGCGCCAAATCTAATCCCTCATTATAATAATCTAAATCACTACAATAACTTGGATCATTTAAGCTACTATGCCATACAACATTTGGAAAATCTTGATTACCACTAAAAAATACTCTATTATCAAAAACAGTTAATATAGTACATTTCTTTATTCTATCTGCGTGTCCTACAACAGTCTTTTTAAACATTATTTCAACATTTGCCTGTCCATCTGTTAATGGGGCTTCTGGTGGCTCATTAAAAGTTATTTTCCCCATCTCTGTATCCCAATTATAATCTTCAAGTGGAGTTAATAACGTTTCATTTACTTTTACGATTGGTGATACATCATCTATTTCTTTAGCATCTAAATAATATATTGTGCTTTCTCCATCACCTACAAAGGTATTTTTTCTATATGGTGATAACATATTAACATCTTCATGTGCTGTTCCTCCGCCTATTGGATTTCTTGCCATTGAAGTAGTTGGTATATATCCTACAACCTCTTCTAAAGTTTCTCCATCGTATTTTAAATAATTTATCCCATCTTTAATATAAAATATATTATTGTAAATAAAAGATTGACTTCTTGCGGGTTTCATTCCTGTAAATAATTCTGTTTTTACTTCTCCCTCAACTCTATAAAGTTTAGTACCACAATGAACTATTTGCATATCAATATTTCCTACTTTATAAAAAAATAGCCCATATATAGTGTTATCATAAGTTGATACCAATTCTATATCTGGGCGAGTTTCAATACATCTTCCTAAATTGTTTTTATAATCTTTCCACATATTTAAACTATCAGGACTTCTTACTAATGATACTTCTTTATTTGAAAAATCTACTCCTCTAAAATTAGCATAATTTCTTGTAACTAATGTTCCTGGTACTTGTGTCATTAAATACCCTCTCCTATCTCTATAAATCCTGTATTGTATCTTACATCTAGTTCTTGCTTCATTTGTTCATATCTTTGAGAGTAGATATTTCCATAACTATTAGATACATCACTTTTAAGTAAATCTCCTGCTATTCCATAAGGAGCGATTTCTAGTACATCATCACTTAACTTAAAAGTATATGTATCTTCTGTATCTTTTCTAATTACTTCAGGATATTTATAATAATATATTGTTACTTTACCTTTAAAATCTTCAGGAAAAATAACTTCTTTACCTATAATATCAAAAGAAGAAGCGCCTATAATTCTAAATATTTGATACATTTCATCTGTCATATTAAATATTTTATTATCATCAGAAATTTCAATTTCAGTTTTAGCAGGTATCTTTTTTATTCTTGCGAGTTCAAACTGAATTTGGTTTATAACATCATTAATTTTTGCTGATATATCAGGATCATCTGTTAAAAGTTCACTATCAGGATTTATTTCTTCTATCAGTCTTAACGTTTTTTCTTTCATTTCTTTTAATGTCATAACTAACCTCCTATTTTTTCTGATATATAGATTCTACTTCATTTATTTCTTCTTTCAACTCTTGTAACGTACACATTTGATATTGTGGAACAATAAAGCCCTCGTTTTCATTCCATATTAAGATTGTGCCGTTAGGAACTTTAACAACTATTTTAGACTCTTCATTTACATTTATTTTTCCTAATTTAGTTTCACGTTTTATATTTGTAGTTAAAGTTAGATTTTTAAATTCTTGAGTTACACAACCATCATCAGTTTTTTCTTTAAACTCTGTTTTTTTATCAACTTTCTTTCCGTAAATTTGTTTTAAATTTGGTCTTAATGTATAGTATTCTACTTTTTCTTTCTTCATATTTTTATTCCTTTCTGGTATTATTGGTCGTGTTTGTAAGAGTTGCACTTACATATACTTTTAACACGATAAAGAGAGATTATCTCTCTATTCTGCATCAGGTAATTTTGTCTTTAAAACTACAATTTCTTTAGGTCTAGCAACTAAAGCTCCGAATACATATAAACCTTTTAATGCATCTTCAAATGCGTCTTGTGGTCTATATGCTTCTACTTTATTGATTTGTTCAGCAAATGCTACAGCATGTTCAGTTCTTAAAATGTTATAAACATCAGTTTCGTCTTTTGGTAATAGATTCTCAATAGTAATTCTTGCATTACCATAAGTTCCTACTATACCTTTTTTAGCCATTTCTACGTTGTCAGTTAATACATCAATTATTGATGGTCTTAAAACTTTGTAGAATGATGGTGAAACCTCTAGCCAGTATTTCTCACTGACTTTACAATTGTTTCCATAAAGAACTTCGAAACCGTTTTCAACATGATCAATAGCATTTTCTTTTGTTGGAGTAATACTATCTACAGCAGCAATATCAGTGTTAGTTACACCTTGTTTAACTACTTCTGCAACATATTTATCTCCTTCCTCTGAAAGTGCTAAAGAACCTTCTTTTGCACATGCCTCCATTCCGCCAGGAACACTTTGAGCTTTGTGAACATCATCTAAAGAAATATTAAAATAATAAAATTGGTCTAGTTTTAAAGTCATATCAGTTGCACTAATAGATTCTCTATCTATTTTAGTACCTGGTACATATTTTTTTACAGTAGGTCTTACTGCATTAAGGATTTTTACTTCCTTCGCATTTTTGCTATCACTTTCATATTTAAAATCACAGTGATTTCTTAATGAAGTTATAGTTTCTAATGCTCTTTCGTAGGCTTTATGCCAAATTGTTTGCATAGCTACGTCCATAACTTAATCATTCCTTTCTTAATCATTTTTGGCCAGTCATAGATTTACGAACATTTTCCCATACAACAGGATCATCCAAATCATCTAAAGTTAATTTCTTTATTTCCTCTTCAGTGTAATGTTCTTTAATCTCTTTCTTAGGACCAGATTTCATACTACCCATTTTTTCGAGTTCTTTTTTGGGTTTTAGTTCGAGATACATTTCATATTTCTGTTTCATTGTTAGATTAGGATTAAGTTTTTTTGAAAATTCTTTAAATTCATCAGATTTACTAATGCCTAATGATTTTAATTCTTTTTCTTCTTCTATTCTTTTTCTCTCTTCAGCCAACCTTTGAAACATGATCTTTTCTCTATCAGACATATTCTCTACTCCAATACTAGCAAGTTTATCAACTTCTTCAACTAAATCATCATATCCTGACTCTATAATCTCATCAGCCTCTGCCTTTGCTAATATCTCTGTATCTCTTTGAGAATATTTGACTTCTGGTATTTTCACACCTTCTTGAGTATAAAATTTTTCGAGTTCTTCTACCGCATCCTCAAACTTGTCTTTATTTAGACCAGCCTTTAGAATAGTTTCAGCTCTCCCATATTTTTTTTCATACTCTCTTCTCAACTTTGCTTCTTTTCTAGCAAGTTTTTTGGCAATCATTTCATCTACTTGTTCTTTTGTAAATGTTTCTGCCACCGGCTCATTTTCGTTTTCTTCTACAGGCTCTGCAGTTTCCTCTGTAGTTTCTTCAACTTCCTCTGAGTCATTAACAATTTCTTCTGCAGTTTGTTC